>JBOFLQ010000195.1:0-47958 GCA_051657945.1 Xenococcaceae cyanobacterium
GTTCTTCTCCTACAAGGATGCGAACATCATCAAACAAACTTTTACATTTAGGTTTTAATGAATTTGCCATATTTAAGGCATCAGTCCATCTCTCAAATTCTTGAGAAAAATTACGCGTGACAACTTTAAACATCATTTGTTTTACAATATGTGAAACTTTAGGCGAGTGCAATATTTTTTCGCTCGCCACAAAAGATTTTAGTTAATTAATATATATAACGAACAATGGAAAATACTAATTGGTTAGATTTATTTGTTGGTTTATTGGCACTGTTTATTGTTGTTAGTGGTTTGGTAATGCTTTTTCAAGGAATTTCTGCTTTTGACAAAAAGTAAAAAAATTTTTCATCTCTAACGATCGACAACTCGCAAATGAGATTTAGCTTAAAAATTTCCGATCGCGATCCTATCTATTTCTGTCAAACATTTTTTACGATCGGTTACAATTTTAGAATTGTGTCTGAGTAGCTAGTCGAACGAAAAACAAGGCTTGTAGAGGCGTTTTCGAAAAATGGACACACGAATCCTGTGAAGTTCCATTTTCAGTTTATCAAACCCTCATTCCTTCGTCAATAGTTGAGAAAAATTCGCACATTTTTTGGCTGATTTTGGGCATTAAGTTATATTGAGTGAAATTATTGATTTAAATATTAAAACTAAAATCAAAAAATCAAAACTTTAGATTATCAATTAGAAAAAAACTACTCAAAATTTTAATTCGATCGTTTGCGCGATCGATCGCGCAAACGATCGAATGACTTTGAATTTATTTTTTAAAAAATAAAAAGATCGATCGCGATCTTAAAATACTGCGCCTATGAATATTCCCAACTCAAGAGTGGAAACAATCTCAGCAACCATAGACAAGCTATACCGACTAACACAAATCGACGTACAAAGTAATTGGCGTTATTTAGATGACGATTTATTTATAAGCAAAGACGAAACAGCAAACAAATTTTCTGTGGCGATCGAGCCCAAAGAATGGCAACTCGTTGGACTAAACGAAAAAAAATACATTACTTTCTCAGCAGGTCGTCAGGTAAGATGGCTGGCACAGAAGTTTGTTATCCCCGATCGCCTAGAGAGTTATCCACTACAAGGACTTTGTTTGCGTTTGGTGCTAACTTGGTGGGCAGAAGATGCACAAGTATTTGTTAATGGGAAACTAGTCCAACAAGGAGATTTATTCGACTCATCGGCGAGAATTCTCCTGACGCGATCTGCCAATCCTGGTGAAGAAATTACCGTCGCCATTCGTCTAGTAAGTCCGGGACACGATCTAGGCGCATTAATGCGATCGAAATTAATTTTTGAAAATACAATTGCCGATTGTATAGATCCTGGTTTTGTTGCTGATGAACTGAGTGTACTAAAAAAATATTTAGAAAATTTCGAACCAGATAAATTAGATATATTTGCCAAAGAAATCGAACACCTGGATTGGAATAATGTTTCAGATGCAGAGAAATTTCACGATTCTCTATCTAATCTACGTCAAAATCTTTTACCTTTAGCTCAAAATATTAAAGGACGTAGCTTAAATTTACTCGGTCACGCTCATCTCGATATGGCTTGGTTATGGACGACAAGCGAAACTTACCAAGTAGGACAGCGAACTTTTGCCTCAGTCCTTTCTTTGCAAAAAGAATATCCCTATCTTACCTTTGGTCATACTAGTCCAGCTTTGTACGCATGGATTGAAAAAAATAATCCCGATTTGTTTGCAGCAATTCAAAATGCCTTTCGACAAGGCAAATGGGAAGTAGTTGGCGGGATGTGGGTAGAACCAGAAGTAAATATTATTAGCGGCGAATCTTTAGTTCGGCAATTGCTTTACGGTCAAAATTACTGTCAAGAAAAATTTGGCGCGATCGCGAAAGTAGCATGGTTACCAGATAGTTTTGGTTTTACCTGGCAACTACCGCAAATTTGCCAAAAAGCTGGCATCGAATATTTCGTCACGGGAAAACTACATTGGAACGATACCAATCAATTTCCTTACGGTTGTTTTTGGTGGCGATCGCCCGAAGGTACTCAAATGCTTACTCTAATGTCTCCCCCCAACCTGACAGGAGTTATGGATACTAATCCGATAACTATGGCCGATTATGCCGTATCTTGGGAAAAAGAAACGGGATTACAAGATGCTTTTTGGTTACCTGGAGTTGGCGATCATGGCGGCGGACCAACTAGAGATATGCTAGAAGTACAAGAACGCTGGCAGCATTCTCCTTTTTTTCCTCGCATTGAATTTACCACTGCGATCGAATATCTAGAAAAAATGAACGATCGCAACTTTCCTATTTGGAACGATGAACTATATTTAGAATTGCATCGCGGTTGTTATACCACCCATGGCGATCGCAAACGCTTCAATCGTCATTGTGAAAATTTACTTTATCAGGCAGAATTATTCGCTACGATCGCACAGGTAGTTTCTCAAAATTTAAATCGAGAATGGCAAGAGGAAATTGAAGACGCTTGGAAAAAAGTTTTATTCAATCAATTCCATGACATCTTACCAGGAACATCAATAACAGAAGTATTTGTCGAAGCAAATTTACTAGATTCTGAGGCGATCGCGACAGGTGAAAAAATTTTAGAAAGATCTTTACAAGAGATCGTCAAATATATTCAACTTCCCCCGCCACCAAAACCAAACGCCCAACCAATAATTGTTTTTAATTCTCTTAACTGGAAACGTTCTGAAATAATTTCTTTGCCAATTCTAGGCGAAATCTACGATTTAGAAGGAAAACAACTTCCCACTCAAATAGTAGACCAACAAAAATTACTTTTCTTCGCACAAGACATTCCTTCTGTAGGTTATCGTCTTTTTTGGCTGTTGCCATTACCAAGTAGCAATTACCAATTACCAATTATCAATTCTAGAAAACCAATTCTAGAAAACCAATACCTAAAAATTACAGTCAACCCCGCAACAGGCGATCTCGATCGCATTTTTGATAAGGTAAACCAAAAAGAAATACTTAAAGGTGCGGGAAATCAATTACAAGCTTTTGTAGATAAAGGACAATATTGGGATGCTTGGAATATCGATCCCAATTACGAACAACATCCCTTACCGCCCACACGATTAAAATCGATCGAATTGTTAGAGAATGGCATTTTACAGCAAAGAATTCGAGTAGTCAGACAGTTAAATAAATCAGAATTTATTCAAGATTATATTCTGCAAGCCAATTCGCCAGTACTCAAAATAGATACTACTGTAGACTGGCAAGAAGAAAATGTTCTGGTTAAAGCAGCTTTTCCGCTCAATTTGGAAAATGACTATACAACTTACGAAATTCCCTGTGCTGCGATCGATCGCCCCAATAACTCAGATGAACCATACCATAAAGCTAAATGGGAGGTGCCAGCAATGCGTTGGGCAGATTTAAGCGATCGCCAACAAAATTATGGTGTTAGTTTGCTCAACGATTGTAAATATGGTTACGACAGCAAAAAAGATTGTCTTCGTTTAACTTTACTACGCAGCCCCAATTGGCCAGATCCAGAAGCAGATCGAGGAATGCATCAATTTACTTATGCAATTTATCCTCATTCTGGCGATTGGCAAAAAGCACAAACAGTCCGTAAAGGCTACGAATTAAATTTACCACTTGTAGGGAAAGCTTTGCCCACCTCAATCTCTAAGTTTGAAAAACATTTACCGCCCGTAGGAAAATTCTTAGACCTACAATCGGATAATTTAGTTTTGATGGCTTTAAAAACTACCAATTGCAATCTAATCGCACGTTGCTACGAATGTCATGGAGAAACAGCTAATCTGTCAATCCAAAGCGATTTAAATTTAAGTGTAGGCGATCGCGTCAACTTACTCGAACAACCTGTCGATGACACTCTAGACACCACGATTAAACCATGGCAAATCGTCAGTTTCCAACTGAAAAATAATTCTTAAAAAGAAATGAAAACTTGCTCTAAAAATAGTTAAAAGCTTGTCAATCTAAAATGACTGGGTTACCTTGAGCAGAGATCGAGCTGTCAGATTGCAGGGAGTGTAAAGTTTAAGTGGTAAACGTTCAAACAGATATTAATGGCAACACAAAAAACCCAAACTTAGATAATCTAGTTGCCATTGCCAATCGATTCAAAGCGCAAGGCAAAGTTACAGATGTCCGAACGTTTGGAAATGGCAATATCAACGACACTTTTCTAGTCACCCTCGATGCGATCGATCGAAAACATTTTATCTTGCAACGCATTAACACGCATGTTTTTGGACAGCCAGAATTAATCATGCAGAACATGCGATCGATCGCCGAACATATAAAACAGCGCTTGCAAAAAGAATCGATCGTCAGCGATCGCCGGTGGGAAATACCAAACGTTCTTTTAACTCAAGATAACAAAGACCATTATTTCGATATTGAAGGTTCTTTCTGGCGCGCGATCTCCTTTATTGAATCCTCTAAATCTTTTGATACTATCCAAGATGGCAACCACGCAAAAGAAGTAGGTTATGCACTCGGTACGTTTCACAATCTTCTCAGCGACTTATCTTATCAAAGATTGGCAGATACCTTAGAAGGATTTCACGTTACACCGCTTTACCTGCGACATTACGACCTAATCTTATCTAAAACTAGTATTCATAGCTCGCCTGAAGTAAATTATTGTTATCAGTTTATTAGCCAACGTAGAGCTTGGGCTTATGTGCTTGAGAATGCCAAAGAAAAAGGTAAGCTTTTTTTGCGTGCGATTCATGGCGATCCCAAAATTAATAATATTTGCATCGATACAGCCACCGATCGAGCTATCAGTATGATCGATTTAGATACCGTCAAACCTGGTTTAATTCATTATGACATTGGCGATTGCTTGCGATCGGGCTGTAATCCTTTAGGTGAAGAAACCGAATATTGGGAACAAGTACGCTTCGAACCCGAACTCGCTAAATTTATTTTACAAGGCTATCTTTCTGTCGCAGGAAATTTTCTCACTGAAAATGACTATGAATATATGTATGATGCAATTCGCTTAATTGCTTTCGAATTAGGTTTGCGATTTTTTACCGATTATTTAGCAGGTAATGTTTATTTTAAAGCAAATTACCCCGAACACAACCTCGCTAGAGCGCTCGTTCAATTTCAGCTTACCAAAAATATTGAATTTCACTCCACAACTATTCGTCAGATTATTCAAGATTTAAAATAGTCGATCGACAAAAGCGATGTCTACCTCCTTCGATCTATATCTTTAAAGAGATGATGAAACTCGATCGCAGTAATTACATTAGTAAGTAAAGATCGACGTTTTATATCAAAGGATAGTTAAAATGACCGTTACTAGTAAAAATAGAATAAAAGAGGCTTTAGAACAAGCCAAACAAGAAGGACAGCTACGAGCGGAAAAAATTAAAGAAATTGCCAGAAATGCTGTTTCCGAAACTAAATGGGAACTTACCGAAGGCAGACAACAAATTAATACCTTAATTCGCGATGCAGTTGCTGCTGTAGTCGAATTATTTCAAGATAAAAGTGGAGACTTCAAAGAAGAAATTACAGCATCGTTAGAAGGTACGATCGAAGGAATTAGAAAGGCAAGAGGACAAGCAATTTCTCAAGAACGTACCGATTTAAAACAACTGCAATCGAAACTCGATCGCTCAGAAGCTGAATTTCAGCAAGAAATCGACAGTGCTCTAGTTCAAATTGAAGACACACAGACAGAGCGCTCCGAAAAAGTTAAAGTAGCGATCGCCGATGCCATATATACTATCAAAAATAGCGAAGAAGTAGCTTTACTGCAAAAGCGTTACGCTCAACTTAAAGCACAACTAGCAATTGTTGAAGCTAATTTAGCCGATCGTTACGGCGATCGCTACGAAGATGTCAAACATTATCTTGACGAGGCTAAAACTTGGTACGAGCGCGCTAAAGAAAATCCAGAAGTTTTTACCGAGCGAGTCGAGAGTCGCCGCGTCGAATTTGAAAATCAATTGAGTAATGCAGGTACTTCAGTTGCTCGTGGCGAACGACAAATGAAACTAATCTTGCAACAACTTTGGCATTCTGTTACAGAACTTTTCCACGAACGCAAAGCTGAAGCAAAACGCGATCGCGATCTCGATCGATAATTAAAAAATTTCCCCAATAAATTTAATTTATTAGGGAAATTCTTGGTTATTGGTGCTGCATATTAATTAATTAGTTTAGTAGCGAGCGTTAGTTCTTTCTGCTTCTTTGGTAGCAATCCAGAGAGCGTGAATAACGCCAGGTAACCAACCTAATAAAGTAAGTAAAACGTTGATAATAAAAGCTGTACCAAATCCTACAGTGAGAAATACACCTAGAGGAGGCAAAAGAATACTGACAATAAGTTGAATAGCGTTCATTTTTTTTTCTTATTAATCTCTCTAATCTTTTTCTATATTCTTGAACCAAGAAATGTTTGGCATCTATCGTTAGTAGCATTATCAAAAAAAATAACAATACTTTCTATTAATGCCTCGATTAAAATATTAATTTTTAAAAAACATTATTTTTTATTTGTTTGGCTCGATTTCAACCAAGATAAATACTACTTTAGAGGGAAGGAAAGACTATAAATTTTAAATCAATATTTAAGTATCAAAAAAATGTTCCAAATATAGTTTTCGTAAAACAAAGGAGATAAAAAAATATGGTTAGAACTCTATTAACTCTGCTTGCAACTACCTTAAGTTTGTTGGTAGTTGATATTCTTTTCCCTGGAGTTAGATTAGCTAACTTTACCGCAGCATTAATTGCAGCAGTAGCGATCGGTTTAGTTAACTCTTCTGTAAAACCAGTTATTTCAGCCCTATCATTACCCATTAATTTTGTAAGCTTGGGCGGATTTTCGTTAGTAGTTAACGGATTTTGTTTTTGGCTGGCTTCCATCTTAGTACCTGGCTTTGTGGTAAAAGGATTAATCGCTTTTATCTTGTCGCCTGTAATCCTGTCGTTTGTTAACACTTTTTTGAGTCAATATTTTGCTGAAAAGTATCCTCAACTAACAACGACAACAACAACAAACAAAGAATTAACCAGTCAATAGAGTTAAATCTAAAATTTGAAAAGAGCAAGTGAATTATTTGCTCTTTTTTTTTGCAATTAATTGTCGTAATTTAATCCTCGCTTTCCTCAATACCAAGATTCAAACAAATTTTAGCTAATTGTAAATTGGGCGGATAAGTTGCTTCAGCTTTAATACGCTTAATTTCAGCTTCGGGAATAGTCAGATTTTCTTCGATCGCGATCGCCCTAACAATATCGGCGCGATCGACAATACCAGCTACCGCACCAGCAGGAGAAAGCACAGTAAAATAATTCTCGGAAATTTGTTCTAATTTTTGAATGACTTTTACCAAAGACGTTTTTTCTTCGACAGAAGGAATATCGCTTAAAGGATGAGCGATGTCAGCAAGAGTTTTTACTTCCCATTGACTACGTTCGATCGCCCCTAGATCGGAAATATAAATTGCACCGCGATAGCGCCCTTGGGAAGCAGCAAAATAGGGCATCGATTGTTTTAAATCCGTAAGAATATATTCAGCAGCAAAATCTCGTAGAGTTAAATTAGCATCGATGACACGATATTCGCGAGTCATGGCATCGGCTGCGGTTAATTTTAAAATAGTTTCTTGTAGTTGTGTCAGGCGATCGTAAGCATTGGCATTGCGAAAGACAAACCAACCAATCAAAGCCAACCAAATGCCGCTAAATTCCCCTAGAAGCAGTATAGTAAAAACACCCAAAGCGATCGCCAACAAACCAATTAATCTACCGCTAGCCGCCGCCCAATGCACCCCTGTAAAACGATTGCCTGTTATCTTCCAAACAATTGATTTTAAAACTTGCCCGCCATCTAAAGGTAAACCAGGAATTAAATTAAATAGAGCTAAAACTAAATTAATTTTGGCTAAATCTGAAGCAATGTAATCAACTAAACCAGAGTTATTTAAAAAGCGATCGACACTAAAAAAAATTCCGAATAAACTAATACTAACTAATGGGCCAGCGATCGCAACTAATAATGATGCGTTGGGTGTTTTTGCCTCGCGATCGAGAGAAGCAATGCCGCCAAAAAGGAATAAAGTAATTGAATTGACAGTAATTCCCTGAGCCTTGGCAACTAAACTATGTCCCAATTCATGTAATAATACCGAACCGAATAGCAACAGGGCAAGAATTAAACCAGCAACCCAACCTAAAAATTGGCGATCGCCAGATAAACCAGCAGCATTAATATCGCCAGCATCAATAATCGTCACCAAAGCCAAAATTAAAAACCAGGACGAATTGATATATACGGGTATGCCAAATAAAGATGTAATTTGCCAAGTCGATTTCATAAAAAGTAGGGATTAGGGGATAGGGGATAGGGGATGGGGGATAGGGGATAGGGAGTAAAAGTTAGACTTTCTATTTATTAATTTACCTTTTCTTTTTTGGCTTTCAGCACCTTAATTTAGTCAGCACTAAGTTTTCTAATCCCTAATCCCTAATCCCTAATCCCTAGCCCCTATTTTTCGCGATCGAATTAATTCGGGCGCTTAATTGAAATAAAGTTTGATTTAAATCGGTATCTTTTTTCTTAAGTTGTTCGATTTTCTCGCAGCTATACATTACAGTAGTATGATCTTTACCCCCGAATTCTTCCCCAATTCTGGGCAGACTTAAATCGGTGTGCTGACGCATCAAATACATACCGATTTGTCTTGCCCAGCTTATTTCGCGTCGGCGTGAATTGCCCTTTAAATCTTCGATCGAAATATTAAAGGTTTCAGAAACGATCGCGATAATACTGTTGGGTGCGGCGAGACTTTTTCCGACAGCAGGATTTAAGACTGGGGCAATATTTTCTACAGTCATAGGCAAACCTGAGATAGAAATGTAGGCGATCGCCCTAATTAAACCGCCCTCCAATTCGCGAATATTAGATGTGTAGTTACTGGCGATATATTCAATAATTTCTTTAGGCAAACGCATGTTTTCGTATTCTGCCTTCTTTTGTAAAATTGCCATACGCGTTTCTAAATCGGGAACTTGAATATCGGCAATTAACCCCATCGAAAAACGCGAACAAAGACGATCTTGCAAGCGTGGAATTTGATTGGGGGGGCGATCGCTTGCTAAAACTACTTGTTTACCTGCTTCGTAAAGAGTATTGAAAGTATGAAAAAATTCTTCTTGAGTGGATTCGCCCTTTTCGATAAATTGAATATCATCCACCAAGAGAATGTCAGCAGTGCGATAGTGTTCGCGAAAACTTTGCATCTTATCGTTACGAATCGCAGAAATCAAATCGTTGGTAAATTGTTCGGTGGAAACGTAAAAAACTTTGGCATTGGCAAACATTTCCAAATGATAGTGTCCGATCGCTTGCATTAGATGCGTTTTGCCCAAACCAACCCCGCCATAAACAAACAAAGGATTAAAATCCCGTCCTGGCGATTCAGCAACCGCCAAAGCAGCCGCATGAGCCATGCGATTGGTCGTGCCGACGACAAAACGATAAAATGTATATTTGGGGTTTAATTTATTTGGCTTAGGTCGATGGCGTTCGGTATAAACTACTTGTTCTTCATCTTTCAAGCGATCGCCAAGATTAGATACAGACAAAAAACGTTCTGCCTCATCGACAATTCCAATATTATCCTCTCGATCGGCAATTAGCTGAATATCTACTGCTTGTCCCAAAATTGCTTGAACTACTTCGGCAATGACTTTTAAATAATGTTTTTGGAGATGATTGAAAACAAAACGGTTAGGAGCGCGAATAATCAAACAATTATCTTTAAAGTCTTCTGCTGTAGTATTTTGAATCCAAGTTTCAAAAGTAGGGCGGCTCAACTGTAGTTGTAGGCGCGCTAACACTCGATCCCAGAATTGCCTTAGAGGAATGTCCACAAGTTTATTAATAAAAGATAGATCGCAATAGTATTATTTCTTTTTAGCAGAGTCGATTATTTTTGGTGCAGTATATGTCGCAAATACTGAAAATTGTTAGGCTTGGTACACCCATCCTAAGAGAAAATGCCATTTCGATCGCCAACATTAGCGATGACACAATTCAGTATTTAATTGACAATCTGATTGAGACGGCAAAGGCAGCTAACGGAGTGGGTATTGCTGCACCTCAAGTATCTCAATCGCATCGATTGTTTATTATTGCTTCTCGTCCCAGTCCACGCTATCCTAACGCGCCGTTAATGCAACCGACAGCGATAATTAATCCAAGGATCGTCTCGC
Source organism: Xenococcaceae cyanobacterium (assembly GCA_051657945.1). Taxonomy (GTDB): domain Bacteria; phylum Cyanobacteriota; class Cyanobacteriia; order Cyanobacteriales; family Xenococcaceae; genus CAZJTL01. The sequence goes on from JBOFLQ010000195.1 coordinate 10,248, forward strand.
ATTCTGGGAACATTGTCAAAGATTGGGAAGGATGTTTGAGCATTCCTGGATTACGCGGTTTAGTACCCAGATCGAAAACTATTGAAGTTAAATATACAGATAGAAACGGTCAATTACAGCGTCAGGTTTTGACGGATTTTGTGGCGAGAATTTTTCAGCACGAATTAGATCATCTTAATGGTATTGTTTTTCTCGATCGCTTAGAAAGCGACGAAGATTTGTTTACAGAAGAAGAGTATCAAGAAATTATTAATTCTCAGTAAAATATTTATCCAAAAGCAGATCGCGATCGCAAATTTAGGCGATCGATGTTATACATCCGAAGGCTTAAATAAATTAATAAACGCAAAAGATAAAATAAAAATTTATCTAGCAGAAAAATCGAAAATAATGGCGGTTATAATGTAGTCGCTTTTGTTGTTGCGATCTCATGAACGGTCGTGCTACGCAATCGAAACAAATTAACCACACAGATGAAAGTCTTTATTCGCAAAAATTCCGACAACGAATTTGCTAGCGTTAATTTTTTTACGGCGTATGAAGGCTTTAAGGAAATGGGATGGGAAATTATTTCTTTTAACCCACAAAAACCATTCGACGATCGAGTTATCGATCGAGCAGTAGCAGTATATAAATCCTCACCAAAAACTTATGCGAGCGATTTTGGTGTTACTGAAACAGGAAAAACTTTGTTGGTAGAAGTAAATAATGGTTATTCTTTGGGGAGTTATGGATTATTTTATTTAGATTATGCCAAGTTTTTGTCTGCTAAATGGTCGGAAATGACAGGTGCAGAAGATTATTGCAATTTTTGAGCTAAAAACAAAAACACCCAATAAAAGATAACCTTTATTGGGTGTTTTTTCTGTTTTCACTTGCCTATTTATTGTGCCTTAATGTGAAAATATAGAGGTACAGTAATGAGCAAAAATAAAGCGATCGAAATTCTTGCCAAAATATTAATTACTGGTGCTGCGTGGTTAAGTATATCGCAAATTGAAAATCATAAATTACTAGCGTTCCATTGGACATATCGACAGCATTTACTAATAGCAGATACAAGCGATCGAGATGCAGAAAGTTATTACGATCTAGGCATTGATTATATAAAGAAGAAAGAATTGGATAAAGCATTAGCTGCATTCGATCGAGCAATCGAACTAAATTCTAATTATGCCGAAGTTTATGTCAATCGAGGTTTGATTTATCTTCAATTACGAAATTGGGATCGAGCAATAAATGATTTCAACCAAGTAATTTCTCTTAAACCTGACAGAGCTGAAGGTTTTTTGTATAGAGGTCAGGTTTACTATGAAAAACAAGAATGGAACAAAGCATTAACTGATTACGATCGAGCTATTTCTCTAAATCCCAAAGATGTTAGAGCTTACGTACACCGAGGAAATGTTTACTATTTCCAGCAACGTTGGAAAGAGGCTTTAGTTGAATACAATCGAGCGCTAAAAATTAATCCAAAAACTTTTCATGCTTACTTAAATCGTGGAAGTACTCATACAAAACTGCAACAATCGGATAAAGCGTTAGCTGATTTTAACAAGGCAATCGAATTAAATCCTCGCTTTATTAATGCATATAACGCACGAGGAAGTTTTTTCACCGAGCGACAGCAGTATAGTATAGCGCTAGCTGATTTTAACAAAGCGATCGAGGTCGATCCTTACTTTGTTGATGCTTACTCAAATCGTGGCGTTGTGTACGGAAGACAGCAGCAATGGGATAAAGCATTAGTTAATTTTAATAAGGCGATCGAACTCGATCCTAGTTTTTTTTCTGCTTACTTCGGTCGTGGAAGCCTTTATGCCATACAAAAACAATGGAACAAAGCTTTAGCCGATCTTAATAGGACGATCGAACTCAATCCTAATTTTTCTCTTGCATATAACGAACGTGGCAATCTTTATGACGCTCAGAAACAGTATAGCCAAGCATTAGCCGATTTCAACCAAGCGATAAAACTTGACCCTACATTTTTTCAAGCTTATTTGGGTCGTGGCATGACTCACGCAAAACAGAAACAATGGGGTGAGGCTTTAATTAATTTTAACAAGGTAATCGAACTCAATCCTAACTTTGATAGTGCATACAACGAACGAGGAAAAGTTTACACTATTCAAAAACAATATACTAAAGCTTTAACCGATTTTAACAAGGCAATCGAAATTGCTCCCTTGCCCACAGTCTATATTAATCGAGGAAATCTTTATGCCGAACAAAACCAATTGAAGAAAGCTTTAGCTGATTATAATCAAGCCATCGAACTCAATCCCGAATATGCCGAAGCTTATTCCAATCGAGGGACTATTTACTATCGACAGGGACAATTCGAATTAGCTAGTGCTGATTACGATCGAGCTATAAAAATCGATCCTAGTTTGGCTGGACTTTATCAAAATAGAGGCAATATCAGTCTAAAGCAAAAAAAGTGGATAGAAGCATTTGCCGACTATAATCTAGCGATCGAACTTGATGCTAATGATGCTTTAGGTTACAACAATCGAGCCATTACATACGATCGCTCGAATTGGAAACAAGCAATAAGCGATCTCGATCGAGCTATCGAACTCAATCCTCATTATGCTGATGCTTACTTCAATCGAGGCATCATTTATGAAGATAATCGGAAATTGGACAAAGCGCTTGCAGACTACAACAAAACGATTGAATTGGAGTCTAATAATTTTGATGCCTATTATAGGCGAGGGCTAATCTATATCCAACAACAACAATGGAAAAAAGCTTTATCGGATTTCGATCGAGCGATCGCAATCGATTCTAATTATGCCTACGCTTTTGCTGCTAGGAGTTTTGTTCGTGTCAATTTACAAGACAAACAAGGTGCAATTTCTGACTTACAAAAAGCCGCACAACTATTCCGCGATTGGGCGCAGCCCACGCTACGCGATCGCAATGACTCTATTAACTACAAAAAAACGATCGATCTTTTAAAACATTTGCAAGATTAATTTCGCAGCTCTAATTTTTTTCACCTGTGAAAAAATTAGTTTGTCTTGACAAAGAAAAAAAACGATCGTCATGGACTGTAAAGACAAAAACTCAATCTTAAGGAAGATATGAATGATTGCAACTACAGAGCTAGTCGATCGCGCTTACTGATTAGCAAGAAATAAGTTGACGAGGTAGCAAATTATTACCTTCATTTTTAACTCTTGAGAAAACTATCAAATTTACGCACATCGTTACAAATCTTCACAAAAAAGTCTAGCCCTAATCCCTAATCCCTAATCCCTAACCCCTAATCCCTAACCCCTAATCCCTAACCCCTAACCCCTAATCCCTATCTCAATTGTCGAAGTATTTTCCTTAGGTTATCTTGGTGACACTTTTTACCTAGTTAACATGAGGATTACTTAGTATGCAAAAAAGTGCGATCGCTTTACTAATGGCAGCTTCTTTATCTACTTACGGTCAAAAATGCCATGCCGAAGATCTTCAAAACATCATTTCTGGTAGGCAAATTCCTCTAACCGTACAGCTAAAAGAATTAGATAATTCTTGGCGACAGATAGCTATTAGCGGTCAATATGAAATGGGAGACTTAATGAAATCTTGGTCTAGTCTTTTTGGTGCGGCTGGTTACAACAATAATTATTACACTAAAGGTCAAACAGTAAAAATTAACGACGAAACCTACGTTGTTGCCTATCGCTTGCCAGGATCGGGAAAAGCAGTTAGTTTTCAATCTTTATTTGAAAATGCTCTTGGTTCTTTTTCTGGATCGGGATGTTCTTCAACTGCATCCAGCCAAAAAATAACGCCAGAAACACCTATAAACTTATCTTTACTCAATGCTAAAACGATCGGCAGTCTTAATGACGTGCGCCCCTTCAATCTCAAAGAAGAATTAGCTGCATTGGAAAAGATTAGACAAGAAGCCGAAGTTGCTTGTGAAAAAACCAAAGCAGCTTCGATGAATTCACAAGTTGAGACTAACCTGAGATCTCTGCATACTGCTTTACAGAGTTATGCAGATAGCAACAATGGAAAGTTACCAAACATGAGCGATCGAGATGCGCTGAAAACAGCACTCAAAGATTATCTCACCGATGAATCTGTATTCGTCCATCCAGAAACAATGGAAGCGTTTGTACCCAATGCCTCATTATCGGGAAAAAAAATAGGTGATATTCTTAATCCCGATCGAGTCGTCGCTTTTTACGAAGCAAAACCAGCTACAGATGAAACTATTGGCGTAATTTTTGTCGATGGATTGTATCAGAGGATGACATCAGAAGATTGGCAAAAGCTCAAGCAAGAATCGAAACTACCTTAAACTCCTTTGGGGTAGGAAATAGGGAATAGGAAAAATTAAAGCTATTACTCAAGCGGCGAACTTGTATCGCCGCTTTGTTTCATGCGATCGCCATTCAAGCAAAATCTAATTTAAAAAGTTTAATTTATTGCCGATCGCCTTACCTATTAGCAGATAAAATCTTTTGATTTATCGACTTATTTACTTTAATTTTATTATTTATTTTTTACTTAATATTGCAGCTATTTTAAGTTTAATTATGATTACAACAAAAAAGTAAATAAGTTGTAAAGTCAACTTATATTTGGAAATATGAATTACACTAAAGCACTTATTTCATCAAGACTTGAGCTAGTTAGAACGATTATAAAAATTTTCCATATTATCTTACCTACAACAGTTTTTAGTTGTTTGTTAAAAAAGAGCGATATAAATTACATATTTACTATAAATAAACAATAAAAAACTTTTTTTCAATACTATCAATTTTTTTACTTTTTCTGCTTATCTTGATAATCAAGAAAACAAAAAACCGAATCACCGATCTCTACGAATTACCATGAAGACTCAATTCAAAGCATTATCTTTCATCATCGGCGCAGCAGCTCTTTTAGGCGCTTGCCAACAAGTTAACAGCACAACTCCTTCTAGCTCCTCTTCTGACAGCAGCGTCAAGCTAGAAAGCCAAGCTAACAGCAAAGATTCTTTAACATCTCCTGGTAGCAGCACCGATTCTTTAACTCCTAGCTCCAGCAGCACCGACAGCAGCACTGAAATCGAAACTGGCGGTAGCTCTTCTTCTGGTGGGTCTTTAAGTCAATCTGGTTCTTCGACCACCACTCCTTCTACTGGCGGTTCGATGGGTGGATCTTCAACCACTCCTTCCACTGGTGGTTCGATGGGTGGATCTTCAACCACTCCTTCTACTGGCGGTTCGATGGGTGGATCTTCAACCACCACTCCTTCTACTGGCGGTTCGATGGGTGGATCTAGCACTACCGATCCTACTGGTACCGGCACTGGTTTGGGAACTTCCGATCCTTCGATGGGCGGTTCAACTACCGATCCTTCGATGGGCGGTTCTAGTGGTTCTACAACTAGTCCTTCGATGGGTGGTTCTTCCACTGGTAGCGGTTCTTCTTCTACCACCGAAAAAACCAAGCCTTCTACCAGCGGTAGCGGTTCTTCCACTGGTAGTGGTTCTTCTACAACCAAACCCGCTAAGTAATCAAATAATTCAAAAGGAGGAAAGCATCAATCTTTTCTCCTCTCTTGTCAGCTACATTTTTAGCTAATTGAAGGTCTAGTTTCACTCTAATACTAATCAGCCCATTTTAACTGTTTCGGTTGCGGTTAAGGTGGGCTGATTTAGTAGAGAATAAGGCAATGGTTTATTGTTCGTCGTTCATTGTCTGAAGACTATTTAATTTTAATTCAAAAGTTTCTCCAGATTTGGGTTCGATTACTTGAGTGTCTAGATTATTTTGTGCGAGTAGCGATCGAAATTCTTCTGCACTACCGCTAGCGCTAAGGAAAGAATTTAACAATCCTTCAAAACTAACATCACCACCTGCGGCTGTTGGTAAAATCACTTGTGGTTGCAACCACTGACAAGCTTGTAAGGCGCTTTGTTGTCCTTTGATTACCGAACCGAGTAAAGGTAATTTGAGGTCGATAATGGGTGTAATTACTACATCTATCGGTGCGGCTTCTTTAATTGCATTGGAATGATAGCCGTGAGGTTCGTAATAAATACTATAACCGTTTTGTAAATCTTTAATTAAATAGCCATTTTCAACTAATTGAGGGCCGATCGGCGAACCAGGAAAAGCTTTGATTTCAACTTTTTCTTCTAATCTAAACTTTTCTCCATGTGCTAGAGAAGTTATTTGGGAATAACCTAACTCTTTGACTACTTTTGCTGCATTCGGAGAAGCAACTACAGGAATGGCGCGATCGAGTTGTTTTAAAGTTGGAGTATGGGCGTGATCTTCCAAACCCTGAGAAAGCAAAATTAAATCGATGCGATCGGGAATGGGACGAGTAACTTTTTTATCTGCTTTAAATAACCAATTTAAATTGCCAAAAACTAACGAACCTACTAACCAAGGATCGAGTAATATTCTTTTCTCATTTATTTCAATTAACCAAGAATTGCTGTCTAAATAAGTTAAATACATAATTTGTTCATTGTTTATCGTTCATTACCTGTTGCCTGTTGCCTATTGCCTGTTCCCTATTCCCTATTTCTCAACATTTCTAAATCGAGTTGGCAAAGTTTTTCGTAAGCATTGTCAATGAAACCTTTACCTCTAAGATAGCCAGTATTAGCGCCTGGTAAGATGTAACGAAGAGTTTCGCCAGTAAAGCGATCGCGCAAAGTTTGGACGCTACGTAATTGTCTAAACCAATGAAATGTTTTTTCTTGTCGCAAAGGAACTATTTCTTCAGGAGCTTTTGGCAATAAATGCCTTCCTGAAAAGAGTATTCCGCCATGCTTGTTCGAGTACAAACAAGAAGAACCTGGAGAATGACCGCAAGTCCAAAGCGCAGAAGCATTAGAATTAAAAATAAAGTCTCGATCGAAAGTGGTTTTTTGTATTTCTGGAAGTAAATAAGCTTCTTGTTCTTGGATGACTATTTCACAATTCAAAAATGCTTGCATTTGGTTGACTTGTTTGCCAATACCACCGCGATGACTGATAAATAACCAGCGCACGCCACCGCGATCGAGCAAAAATTGTTGAGTTTCTTGATTCCAAGTCGGACAGTCGATCGCAATGTTGCCACTCTCTTCTAGAATTAAGTACGCAGTAGCGCCTAAAGTATCTCGATTGGGAGCAAAGGCAAACACTTCTTCTAAAATCAAACGCGGTAATTTAGTGGAATTAGCTAGTGGTGGGATGATTTCTGCGGGATTTTGGGGCAACTTATAAGTATGGTGTTCTGAAGATTCGATCGGCATTTTGTTCGGAAAACTAGACAAGAAGCATCATATCTATATTGAAGCTCGTTTGCACAAAGATTCGGATTTTTAAAATGGCAGTTTTAGAAACTTTATTACCATTAATTTTATTAGGTTTAATTACTTATTTACTAATCAAACGAATTATTCCTAATTTAAATAGGGCATCAATTTGGTTGTGGTGGTTTGTAATGATGATGCCTGCTGTTGTCTGGAGTGCCAGAGCTTTAGTGGTTAGCGACGATCGTTCTCTACCTGTAATCGTCGCGATCGCGCCGTTAATTACTCTTTTTGTATATTACTGGCTAGTTCGCCAAAACACGACTCAACAGCTCGATCGATCTGCCCATAACGATTCAACTCAATCCGAACAAACGACCGAAGTTGAAGCACCGAAACGACAAGCAGAATTGGCAACACTACGTCCAATTACTCCCGAACAGGAAACAACTCTACGCAATTGTTTTCCTTGGAATATTTATTATCTCCAAAATGTTGACTATCGTCCTCAAGCAATTCTTTGTCGTGGTAAATTGAAAACAACAGACGAGCTAGCTTATAAAACGATCGATGAGAATATCAAAAAAGCTTTTGGCGATCGCTTCTTCTTAATTTTTCAAGAAAGTTTTCAGGGTCAACCTTTTTTTGCTCTCGTTCCCAATCCTTGGCAAAAAACACCCGATCGACAAGAAGAAAAACTTTTTCAACCTGGTTTAGCTTTAGCGCTGTTGTTGATGACTTTGTTTACTACTACCAGAATCGGCGCTTTACTAAGTGGAATTTCTCCCGCTCAATTAGAATCAAATTTCGCTTTAAATTGGCAAGGACTTCCTTATAGTTTGGCTTTGTTGACTATTTTAGGTCTTCACGAACTCGGACATTACCTAGCAGCAAGATACTATCGAATTAATTCTACATTACCCTATTTTATTCCCATTCCTTTTCTGTTGGGAACGTTTGGCGCATTTACGCAGCGACGAACACCAATTCCCCATCGAAAGGCTTTATTTGATATTGCGATCGCAGGCCCTATCGCTGGTTTTATTGTAACCATTCCCCTCTTAATTTGGGGTTTAGCACTATCTAATGTAGTTTCTCTGTCTGAGAAATCGAGCTTTGTCAATTTTAATTTTGACAGTCTCGACCCTAGATTTTCATTTATTTTTGCTTTACTTAGCAAAATAGTTTTTGGCGATCGATTTGTACCGGGGACGGGTATCGATTTACATCCTTTAGCGATTGCAGCTTACATAGGTTTGTTATTTACAGCTTTAAATTTAATTCCTTTCGGTCAATTTGATGGCGGTAATATAATTCATGCCATCTTCGGACAGCAAACAGCATTAATTGTCAGCCAAGTAACTCGTTTTTTAATGCTTTTGTTTATTTTAATTTATCTTTATCCCGATCCTAGTTTTTGGATTTGGATAATTCTGGTGTTGTTTATGCAATCGATCGATCGACCAGCTTTAAATGATGTCACAGATTTAAGCAATTGGCGCGATTGGTTGGGTTTATTTTCTTTGACAATTCTTCTTGCTATTATTCTTCCCATACCAGGCGCGATCGCAGGTTGGATGAATATTTAAAAAGTGCTGAGTTAGTAATTGGTATTTGGTAGTTAGCGCAATAAATTTATTACCTACTACCTATTACCTGTTGCCTGTTGCCTTTTCCCTTTTCCCTTTGAAAGAGGCGATCGAACCAAGTTCTCAATAATTGCATTCCAAACAAAATAAGAAATACAGGATTATTAATTAAGTATCTTCGCCATAATCTTTTTGGTTCTCTACTGAAGCGATACAACCACTCTAATCCATATTTCATTACCCATCTTGGCGCTTGAGAAATTTCACCACTGTGAAAGCTAAACGCCGCACCAACACCGATCGCCACAGCTTGTAATTTTTCTTGTTGCCTCGCCATCCATTCTTCCTGTTTGGGACAACCCAAACCAACAAAAACAACCTTAGCACCAGAAGCATGAATGCGATCGATGTCTGCTGCTTCTTCTGCTGCTAAAAGATTACGAAAAGGAGGAGAATAGCTACCAGCAATTATTAGTTTGGGAAAGCGTTGTTTGAGATTGTGTTGTAATTTTTCTAGCGTTGTTTGAGTACCGCCATATAAATAAATAGGAATACCAAATTTAGCAGCACGATCGCACCAAGCTAACATTAAATCTGGGCCATAAACTCTCGTTTGTTTTTTAATACCAAGCAGACGCATTGCCCAAACTAATGGCATCCCATCGGGAGTAATTAAAGCGGCATTATTGAGAATTTTTTGATAGTTTTTTTGCCAATAACCAGTCATTACGACATGGACATTGGCTGCAATTATATAACAGGAAGTATTGTTACTTATCCAAGTTTGAATGCGATCGCAAGCATCTTCGTAGTTAGTAGCATTAATAGAAGTAGATACGATCGAAATGTTTAAAAGAAAGTGTCTCAATTCTGGTTAATTAATAAATTTAAAAAATCTATTTAGATGATTCCCAGAAATCAAAAATAAATTATCACAAAAATATGATAATTTAGGCTGGTAGCCTGAGTGTAGGCATTATTTACTAAATTGCTTGAAATGAAAACCTGTAAATATACCGATCCTATTGTTTAACACTAAATAAAGTAACAAGTAATAAATAACTGACTTTATTACTAAAGGTAATAGTTGGTAAGAATTAATGGCTAATCTTCAAGAGGCAATTGTAGGGTGGCTTGAAGTAGCTAATAATAGTCAATTGCTCGAATCTGATGCTCAAGTAGTTGAAATTAATATATGAAATCTATTTATTAATAATAAAGATTTGAAGATAAAAACTTGAAAATTTTTGATGAGAATAGCCGAGTTAACCAAATCTTATTTGGAGCAAAGTTTTGATTCTCGGTGAACTTGTTGTGATTTTAAAGCGATCGCCAGCATTTTCGTAGTTAGTAGCATTAAGAGAAGTAAATACGCTCGGAATGTCTTAAAGAAAGCGTCTTAATTCTGGTTAACTAGTAACTACGTTACTGCTTGGCAAATTTATAATTGACAACGAATTTTAGCGCTTATTTGCTTGATGTTGTGTTTTTATAACCGAAAAAATCGATTTTATAATCTGTAATTTTAATCCCAGTTTGCGTTTCGATTTGCTCTAGAAAATCTTTTGGCAACTCCACGCGAACATCGACAATTTGATTGGTATCCAAACAATTAATGTGACTGTGAGAGTCGCTAATATTACCATAGAGTCTACCGTCACATCGTTCTACACACTCGATGATTCTCTGACTCGATAACGCCTCTAAATTTTGATAGACAGAGGTATGCCCGATTGCTTTACCCTGTTGATTGAGGCGATCGTAAATTTCTCTTGCCGAAAGATGCTCTTGAGCATCCCACAGCAATTCTAAAATGTAGCGGCGCTGGCGACTAACACGCATTCCTAGATCTTGACAGCGATCGAGCGCATCTTTTAAACAAATGATTGGTTGGGCAAGTGCCTCTGGGTTTTTCATAAATGAGGCCAACGATTGTTAAACTAATACAAACTCATTACTACTTTAACCTAGAATTAACCCAAGTGTCCATTTTTTAGCTTTTAGGACTCATTCTTTATCAATGACTATAGAAATAATTATTAACAAAGATTGTTTTGATAATTTAGATTTATCGTCTGTCGAGCGCGCGATCGATAAATTAAAAGAAAACGGAGAATTACTTCAATACGAACAGCAAATACAGTTAAAAATTGATTATATTAGCGATCGCGAAGATCCTAGGGAATTTTCAGAGATACCAGAAGTACGTTTGTGGTTTATTTATTTAGACGCTAAATATCCCTGGTTACCTTTTTTATTAGATTGGAAAGCTAAGGAATTGGCACGTTATGCAGCGATGTTAGTTCCCCATCAATTCAGCCGCAATGAAGGCATTCAATACAATCCAGAAGCATTAGAAATTTTTGTGACGCAAAAAATATTCGTGCTGAATAAGTGGTTTAAAGAAAATCAGATCGAAGGCAAATTTCGCCTCAAATCGATGGCTCAAATTTTTGGTTACGAACTAGATGATTCTTTTTTTGAAAAGATTGCTGCTATTTAAAGGGCAAGGGGCAACGGGCAAGGGGCAACGGGCATTAGTTACCACTTGCTACTTATTCTCTCCGAAGCAATAGCCTCGGTAAAATATTGAAAAACGCGATCGAGAAGTATTGAATCATGCAACCATCTGAATCGAAACCGATTATTCTTGCTGAGAATGTCGAAAAATGGTACGACAACAATTTTCACGTACTGCGAGGAGTCAATCTTAATGTGCAAAAACAGGAGGTAGTAGTAATTATGGGGCCTTCTGGTTCGGGTAAATCCACATTTATCAGAACTTTTAATGCACTAGAACCCTATCAACAAGGTAGCATCGTCATCGACGGCATTAAACTATCCCACGACCTCAAAAATGTCGAAACGATTCGTCGAGAAGTGGGAATGGTCTTTCAGCAGTTTAATTTATTTCCCCATCTTACCGTCTTGCAAAACGTTACTCTCGCACCAATTTGGGTAAGACGTTGGAAAAAACAGAAAGCAGAGGAAGTTGCCATGCAACTGTTAGAAAGAGTGGGAATTTTGGAACAAGCGGGTAAATATCCCTCTCAGCTATCGGGAGGACAGCAACAGCGAGTTGCGATCGCTCGTGCTTTGGCAATGCAACCTAAAGTCATGTTATTTGACGAACCTACCTCGGCGCTAGATCCAGAGATGGTTAGAGAAGTTTTGGATACAATGCGAAATCTTGCCGAATCGGGAATGACGATGGTATGTGTAACTCATGAGGTCGGTTTTGCTCGTGAAGTTGCCGATCGCGTTGTGTTTATGGATGAGGGTGTCATCGTAGAAATTGCTACTCCCAATCGCTTTTTCAACAATCCTAAAGAAGAACGCACTCGTAAATTTTTATCGCAAATTCTCTAGATTTTTGATTTTTAAATAATTTCTAAAGTCAGAGCTGGCATGAGTCGCTGTAAATTTTTTAAAGACTTACTTTGCCAGGGAACTTCTTGAGAACCAATTACTATCATTTGAATATTTTTTTTCTTACGAACGCTAATAACAAATTGCGATAGCATGCTAATGCCAGAGCTATTGAGGAACTTTAGTTGTTGTAAATTCAAAGTACATTGAGACGGTTCTTGTTCGATGACATTACTAAGTAATGCTGAAATCGGTTCGTATTCATCCATACCATTTAATCGAAGCGAACCTTGAAAAATAATCGTGGTAGCAACTATATCGTAAAAAATTCGATAATCTTCATTTTTAATTTCCATTAAATTACAAATCCTTGACTTTTTAAGAGCTTAAATTTTTTTGAATTTTGAGACAAAGTTAAAATTTATTAGGTCAATAAATATCTCGATCGCCAAGAAAAAATTAGTAATTTTTAAAATATAAATAGCGATTAAATAATCAGTTGAACCATAGTAGTTACTACGGTAGTCTCTGGTTGTTCTTCTAATTCTTTAAATTTCCAGCCAAGTTTACCACCATAGTCATTAAGTATAGTTAAATAACCCAATCCTCCTCCTGATTGAGTTTCTTCTAATGCATTTTTTTCCACCTGGCGAATATACAATTCTTCTGGATCGCCATTTATTATCTCTTTAATATAAGCTTGAAATTTGGCAATGCAATCGGGATGAACGCTGTTAGTAATTTCAAAAACAATTTTGTTGTGATGGAGATGAAGTTGAATACTTACTGGCGACGAAGACAATTCGTTGTTATACTTCATCGCATTTTCTAACAATTCATTGGCGATATAACCAATCGCTCCTTTAATCTCCGCTCGTTTTTCTAGTGCCCGATCTTCTTCATCGCTACCAGGAAAAAAGCTACTGAAATAGTCTGCTAAAAAATCAGCAGATAAACCGTTATTGCGCCACCTTTGTTTTAAGGTAGTAGAACTAGGCGAAAACCCAATAATTAAATATTCTTCAGAGCTAACTAAGTTATCAATAAAATTTCCAAATACTGCAGTCATAGAAAAAATTATGGAATTATTTTTGTTTGAGTATCAATAAAGTTATGTCGTCGTAAATTTTTTGCTGACCTATATACTGTCTTAAATCGTCGATCGCCAATTGTCGAATTTGCTCCGCCGATCGGGAGCGATTTTTTTGTACTACTTGACAGAGTCTGGTCAATCCATAATGCTCCCCTTCAGAATTTTCTGCTTCTGTGACTCCATCGGTGTACAGTACGACTAAATCTCCCCAATTTAATTGAATTTCTGTACGACAAACAAACTCAGCAATATCTTCTTGCAGTCCGATCGGAAAACCCAAGTCAATGGTATCGAAGGTTTGAATTTTGCCATCCCAACGTATGACGATCGCTTCTTCGTGTTGACCGCTTAATGTCAATTTGCCTTGATGGTAATCCAATATAGCTAATGTCATATTTTTAGTCGAACCCATTCTTTGTAAATTTTTATAAACGGTTCGATTGAGTATTTGTAAAATAATTTGTGGATCGCTTTGTCCGTTTTCGAGCAAGGTACGAATTGCTGTTTGAGCGACGATCGTTAACACTCCACTTTCCAAACCATGTCCCGTCACGTCACCAATTCCAATTGTGATGCGATCGCCCTCTTGAAGTACGTCGTAATAATCTCCGCCGACTTCTTCTGCTGGTTGCATAAATCCAGCAATTTCCAACTCGGTAATTTTTTGAAGCTCTTCTTCTTTTGGTAACATCATTTGTTGCAAGCGGCGCGTTATCTCCAACTCAGCATTCAAACGCAAATTTTCTGCTTGCAAACATTGATTTAACTTGGTAATTTCTTCGTTAGCACCAGCTAATTGAGACAAATAATTAACTTCGCGATCGCGCAGTTGTTTTTTCTCCAAACAAGCATTAATTCTCGCTCGCAACAAAGTCGGATTAAAGCTTTTGGGTAAATAATCTTCTGCTCCCATTTCGATACATTTGACGACACTTTCGATTTCGTCTAAAGCAGAAATCATAATCACGGGAATATGTCGCCAATCGCTATTACGAAGCTTCTCTAAAACTTGATAGCCGTTCATTTTGGGCATAATTACGTCTAGCAACAAAAGATCGTAAGCGCCCGTCTCGATAGCCTCGATCGCTTGTTCGCCATTACTTGCGGTAGCGATGAGATAGCCCAAGCTTTCAATTTGTCTAGATAGTAAATCGCGATTGAGTTCGCTATCATCCACCAAAAGAATTTTTGCGGAGCGCTCGCTCTTACTAGTATTTTGAAAATTGGCAACAGTTTCTTTTTCTTTGGTATTTTGTTTGGTTTCTGAGATCGATAACTTAGAAATGTCCTCAGAATCGAAGCTATTTAGGCTTGAAACAGCGATATCTGTTGGCAATTCAGAATCGAGCGTCTTTGGCAGTTGTTTCGACCATTCACCCATCGTTTCGATCGTCTTCATCAAAGACAATATCGAAGAATGAATTTTATTGACATCGGCAAGTAATCCTGGCCATACTGTTTTGCCTAACTCTTGACAAGAGGCGATCGCTATCTTAAGGTGAATTTCGAGTTCGACTTGAATGGCTTCGTAAAAAGCAGACAGATCGATATCGTTTAAATGAGTTGGGGCGAGAATTGTATTCACCAAAGACAAAAGCTCTCGACCGCAGCTAAGAATATTGGTAAGTTCGTTTCTAATAGATCGATCTGCTTTTGAATCTAATTCTTCTAAAAGCATCTCACTATAACCAATAATCGCATTAATCGGGGTACGTAGCTCGTGACGCAAATGAGCGAGTAGAGCCGATTGGGAGGAATTATCTTGAGACATTGGAGCGAGTTCAAGAAGACTTGGTAAGGTCGTTATTGGTTATTTGTTGAAAAGTTGTTCTTTGTTTGAGAAAGATTTCTATTTTATCGAGCAAGCGAGGTAATTCGATCGGTTTGGTATCGTAATCATCGCAACCAGCTTCTAAAGCTTTTTCGCGATCGCCAGACATGGCATGAGCAGTTAGAGCAATAATGGGAATCATCTTTGTCTGTGGGTTAGCTTTGATTTGGCGCGTAGCTTCCCAGCCGTCAATGATGGGCAAACTCATATCCATTAAAATCAGGTCGGGTTTTTGAGCGATCGCCATTGACACTCCTTGAGCGCCATCAATAGCAATGATGACATTATATTCCCGACGCTCCAAACGTCGAGAAAGCATATCTCGATTCATTTCGTTATCTTCAACCAAAAGAATGGTCGGCATTTAGATCTCCTCGCTCAAACTAACAACGCTCTCTAACTGCCTAACTGCTCAAACTGACTGTATACTCGATCGATGCGATTTTTTGATAATAACGCCTTTAAATCTCCATAGTCGAGCGGTTTGAGCAGGTATTCAGTAGCTTCTAAAGCATAACCTAGGTTTTTGTTGTCAACCATAGTTATTATCATTGAGATCGAAATGTTGCCATAATTCTCTCTCTTCTTAATTTCTAGAAGTGCGCCGCCACCGTTACCAGAAAAAGAATAAAATCGCACCAGTTCCCAACAAGCAAACGATCCCTGCCAAACCTGCTAGTGGTTGTTTGTTGATGCCACTCAGCCAAGGCGAAACTTTGTCGGTGTAAGTTATTAATTGAGCAGAATCGAGGCAGGATAAACCCCAAATCCAACCTGCATGTAGTCCCCAAGCTAAACCCAAACTACCGCCATCCTTGAATCTGGCTATGACTAAGACTATTCCCAACAGCCATAATCCCGGTAATTGGGGATAAGTTTGCGATCGCTCCCAAATTAAATGTCCGAGCGCAAAAATTAGACTAGAAATTGTCGCTGCTAGCCAAATAGAATAATCCGATCGCAATTCATTAAAAAGATAACCCCGAAAAACTAATTCTTCGATCCCACCGATCGCCAATCCCAATCCTAATATGGGTAACGTTTGCGATCGCAATAAAGGCAGATTTTGCCAATTCCAGATCTGCCAACCCAGCAACGATTGTAAGCCATATACGAGCGACAATCCAATTACAGCTAATCCCAATCCCCAAATAACAGATAAGACTAGACTGGGTTGCCAGACTAAACCATAATCTAAAAAAGATGCTCCCTCCACGAGCGCTACCAGCCAAACCATAGCAGGTGCTAAAAGATAGAGGGAGACTAGCATCGCTATTTTCTGTTGGTTCGTCATCGGTTTAGTCGGATGCCATTTGCTGACCATCCCAACTGGAATAGCTATAGGCAACCAAGCGATCGCCCAAGTCATCGAAAAAATAACGATTCTAACCACAGAAGTGGAAGATAAAAACAAATCTTGCCACCAATCGAGTAGTTCGCCCATCAAATTTATCATCTCAGTCGAACCACGGCGAAAATCGTGGCAAGAAACTAAAAATTTAATTATTTAATCGAAAATTTTTTAATTTAAATTTAAATTTCGATTATATAAATTTAAGTGTAAATCACCTTTTATTTCAAAGGTGATTTCTTAAAAAAAGATGCAGACACAGACTCTTATTCTTCAGAATAATCTTCTCGATCGTCATCGACCTGTTTTAGATGAATATGTTTGTAACCCAGCTTGATTTCAAACTTGTCACCTTCTTTCAATCCCATTGCTTGGGTGTAGGTTGAACCTATCACAATTTGACCGTTTTTGTGAACGCTTACTTTGTAAGTTGGTTCGCGACCACGACCATCTTTTGCTCCTTCTGGATCGAGAGGAACACCTTTAGCTGCCAGGACTGCATCATAAAAATCTGTTAAATTTACACGAGTCTGGTTGTCTTTTGTTACTGTGTAATATCCGCAGCGTTTTGCTGTTTCACGTCTTGGTAAGTGGGATAGCTCTTTTACTTTTTGAAGCAGTGCTTTTCCTGTTAAAGGGGCAGTTGCCGTTTCAGTCATAATTCTGTATTTTTTCCTTTATTTTCTCGTCATTCTCGATTGAGTTTGCCGAGCATAATTGACATTATAAAAAATATACCGCTAAATATCTAACTTGTGAAATGTTTTTTTAATAATTATGATTTTTTAATAAAATAACCCATGGTGATTTATATAATAATTTAGGTAAGGAATAACGACTCTAAAGAACGAGAATAAATATGAGTTGGGAAAGATGCAAGTTATTTTTCAAATAGTTCGACAAAAACAAAACGCTCGACCAAGGATTCAAAATTATACTTTAGATGTAGAACCAAAAACTACTATCTTGGAATGTTTGAATCAAATTAAATGGGAATTGGATGGTAGCTTAGCTTTTCGAAAAAATTGCCGCAATACTATTTGTGGTAGTTGTGCGATGAGAATTAACGGTCGTTCTGCATTAGCTTGTAAAGAAAATATTGCTAGCGAACTCTCAAGAATTCCAGATTACTTTACTTCAGGAATACCAAAAATGACTGTAGCACCATTAGGTAATCTACCAGTCATTAAAGATTTAATTGTAGATATGAATCCTTTTTGGAACGATTTAGAAGCAGTCGATCCTTATATAAGTACGACTTCTAGAAATGTTCCCGAACGAGAGTTTTTACAAACACCAGAGGAACGATCGCGACTCGATCGAACGGGAAATTGTATTATGTGTGGCGCTTGTTATTCAGAGTGCAATGCTAAGGAAATTAATCCCGATTTTGTTGGCCCTCATGCTTTAGCAAAAGCACAGAGAACTTTAGTAGATTCCCGCGACGATCGCGCCCTCGAACGATTGGAATTATACAATCAGGGTACTCAAGGGGTTTGGGGATGTACTCGCTGTTACATGTGCAATGTCGTCTGTCCGATGGAAGTAGCACCGATGGAACAGATTAGTAAAATAAAACAAGAAATTCTCCAACGTAAAGATGCTAGCGACAGTCGTTCGATCCGTCACCGTAAAGTATTAATCGATCTGGTTAAAGAAGGCGGTTGGATCGACGAACGTAAATTTGGTTTGTTTGTCGTCGGTAATTATTTTAAAGACATTAAAGGTTTGTTGAGTCTTGCACCTTTGGGATTAAAAATGCTTGTTAGTGGTAAGTTTCCCCTCAAATTTGAAGCTTCTCAAGGAACTAAAGAAGTGCGATCGCTAATTGAGGCTGTCAAAAAAGACGAAGGAGGAGTTAGGGAATAAGAGATCGGTTTTTTAAAGATGCCGATGCAAAGATTTTATGTCGGAAATGACTCGCTTGACTACTTCAAAACCAAACAAAGATTCGAGTAATTCTGGAGATGCAATCGCGCGATTGTTAATTGACAGTAATTTAATGATGTTCTGCGCGAATGATTCTGCGTCTTCAGCAATGTTGAAGTATGATTTTAATTCTTCGGGTAAACCAGCCATGCCTTGAGAACGAGAGACGATCGCTTTACCAGACATTAACATCTCTACAGATTTAATGCTGACACCGCTACCAGTCGGTACTGGATTAATTAAAACTTTTCCAGAATTATAAATGGCACTAGAAGAATCAGGATTGATGCACAGATCGAGATCGTCTCTTGCTTGGCATAATTGTAAAATTTTATCGATCGGATTGGAACCGGCTATTAAAATTTTAATTTGAGGTAGACTAGCACGTAAAATCGGCATGACAGATGTGACAAACCAGACGATACCAGCTACGTTATTATCGACATTGAGGTTGCCTAAAAAGACTACATCGTAGCGATTTTGTTGAGAATCTAATTTTTGTTCGCGATCGAATTCGACGATCGGCGGCAAGTAACGACCGTTGCTAAAACCTTGTTCTTGCCAAAATTTTAAGTCGTCTACCGAAATATCATAAAAAAAAGCACTACTTTGCAGTACTTTTTTCTCATAGTCTTCTAAATGAGACACCGAAAAATATCGCCTAAGCCTACTTTTAGCATCGATCGTCGAAGCTAACAATCTTTGGTAATAGAGGTATTCAATATTTTGAGAACGACTTAGTAAAGGTATCTTTAAATCGTTTTTGATATGAAATGCTAATTCCGCAGCATGAAGGTAATCTAACCAAATTGCATCGGGATTAAAAGCGCGAACTTTGGCTAGTAGATTTTCTAATTCATATCCTCTCAAAATTCTTGAAGTAACTTCTAAAGGATAATTAAATAAATCGACGACTCGACGAAAATTAGCCATTAAAGTTTGCTTGAAAGGTAATAAATAAACTTCTTTGGCATATTTTTCTAATTCGGCAATTTCTTCAGGTTTGGGGAGTTCTTTACACCAACTAATTATTTGTAATTCAACACCAAAACGAGCAAATGCTTTAATTCTTCGCCAAGCATCTACGCGCGCGCCATGGATTGGAGGGTAGGGAACGTCATGACACACTAAAACAATCTTCATAATTTGAATGAGCCTTTAGTTATCTCTGTTTTTAATTGCATAGTTGTTAATATCGAGTTTATGTATTTTAAAATGTATTGGTTCTTCAAAAACAAATTTAAGTTAAATTTTTCGTACTTAAAATAAATTCAAAAAATGCATTTCGATTAATTGTGTTTAATCGTCTACCCGTGTAAGTATTTGGAAAAATCTTTAATTGCTCAAAATAGGTTTTTGTTTGAGAATTGAGGGAATATCTGCGACAATTTGCTCGGCGATTGTCTCAGGAGTTAAACTTTCTTCAATGGCAATCTTTAAATCGGCTTGGGCGTATAAGGGCAAACGACGTTCCAATCGCGATCGAATTTGATGTTTGAGAGGTCGGTTGTCGCTGTTGGGATCTTGAGCGATGCGTTTGAGAATTAATTCTTCTGAAGCATCAAGCCATATCACTAAACCGTATTGTAGATAGCCCCAGTTTTGGATTTTTTCGACAATACCGCCGCCAGTCGCGATCGCTATTCTCTGATAAGCTGCTATTTCTGCTAAAACTTGAGTTTCTATGTCGCGAAATTTTTCCTCACCTTCAGTTTGAAAAATTTCGTCGATCGTCATTTGGGCTAACTTTTCGATCGCAGGATCGGTATCGAAAAAACTATAGCCTATTTTTTGCGCGAGAATCCTTCCTACGGTTGATTTTCCTACTCCCATCATGCCTATTAAATAAATATTAATACCTTGTAATTCGAGCATAATTCTTTGTCAAGTTTAATAATCGCCAAAAAAAGATTGAAATATTTACGTTTTAAGCTAGGTCGCTACGATCGCCATTAGTTTATTTTATTTGCCTGCGTGTCGATTCGAGCAAAAAATTCACTCTAGTTTTCGTGCGGCTTAATCGAGCGAAATAAATAGCCATTTTGTTGCATTTTCACGAATAAATTCAGAGTTTTGAAAAGTTTCAACGCTTATAGTTGTCTAATTTACAGAAAATATAAGTATTCTTTACTAGAATTTTATATATTCAGTGGTCATTGTATGCTTACTGTCAAACACAAGAGAAAACTCGATAACTTCTCACAGGTAAGTCAGAAAGCAATGATGGGTTCGAATTTTGTCAAATCGAGCGGCTACACCAGAGAGAAAGCAGAGTTCTTCAAATTTGTGAGGAGTATTATAAGATGAACTTAATTCGTGAAGTAGTCCAACAAGCTATCAAGACTGGTTATCTAAGCGTAGAAGACGAAGAAAAGCTACGCACCATGTTGAGAAAGAAATATGGGCAGGAAGATTTAGAAGCTTTTATGAATTTACAGAAAGCAGCAATGACAGGTCAAGTCAGGCAAGAATCGAGAGAGTCTTTGTTTGTCTCGTAATCGGGAGTAGCGAGTAAGAAACAAACAGGACTTTTTCTCTGTTCCATTTTTATCTAGTTCGATCGAAATTAGCTAAATCATTTTTCGGTAGCAATAATATGTAAATCGATGTAGCGATCGCTGATTAGATCGATCAATTTTTGTGTCAAAGAACTTTTAAAAAATAGTTTCCAACGAGATTGTTTGCTAGCACCGATGACAATTTGAGTAATGTTGCGATCGAACGCTACTTGTGCGATCGCATTAACGACATCTTGATTTTTGACGCGCAAAAATTCGCCGCCAAATTCCTGACAGAGTCTTTGACAGGTTTCAACGTGCAAACTTTCTTCTTTGCTCAAAAAGCGATCGTCAGAGTCAACAAATAAAGCGTATAGAGGCGCATTCATATAACTGGCTATTCTACCGCCGCGCCTGATTAATTTGAGAGAGTTAGGGTAGGTAGAGATACAAACCAAAACTCTTTCTTGAATATTACAATATTGTCCTGTTAAGTTTAATTGAGGTTCGTTACCATCCTCTTCAACAGTATCGGCTACTTCTCTCAACGCTAGTTCCCGCAAAGCAATTAAATTCCGACGTTGAAAAAAGTTTTCTAAAGATTGTTGAATTTTATTAGGTGCGTAGATTTTCCCTTCTTGTAAGCGTTCTTGTAAAGTTTCTGGCGTGACATCGACAACTACTACTTCATCGGCTTCTTCGAGAATGCGATCGGGAATTCGTTCTCTAACTATTACACCAGTAATTCGCGCCACCAAATCGTTGAGACTTTCTAAATGCTGAATATTGACTGTCGAATAAACATCAATACCAGCAGCAAGAATAATTTCGACTTCTTGATATCGTTTTTCTCGCAAAGAACCGGGTACGTTAGTATGTGCCAATTCATCGACTAAAACTAGTTGCGGGTTGCGACTGACGATAGCTTCGGTATCCATTTCTTCGAAACTAAAACCGTCTCGCGAGAAAATTTTTCTGGGGATATTCTCTAAACCCCGAGCTTTTTTAGCAGTTTCCTGACGACCGTGAGTTTCAAGCAAACCAATCACGACATCGATACCTTCTGCTTTAAGAGTATGAGCTTCTTCTAACATTTTATAAGTTTTGCCCACACCAGGAGCCATACCGATGAAAATTTTATGTTTTCCTCGTTTGCTAGAAAAAGAATCCGATGAATAAAGCATAAAAAATCTTATTTTTCGGCGTGAATGTAGTCTACGAAATAAAATTTCACTTCCAGCCAAAATTTAAGCCAAGCGTACACTCCCATACCTATAAGTGCTACTACCATAAGAGGTAAACCCACACTCAGACGAGTTCGATCGCTCATTAAAGCAACTGCTGAAACAGTTAAAACAAAATAACTTAAAAGCACCCATTGCAAGCGTTTAATATTTTTTAGCGCACCGCGACAGCTACTACAATGTTGAGTGTGTTGTCTGTAGCGATCGAGTATTACTTCGCGATGTTCGTCAACATTTAAGTTTTTTGGCGTAATTCCTACTTCTTGCCAGGGGAGTTGTCCATTACAGTAGCGATCGAACCATTTACGAAATTCAATAACCATGCGATCGGCGGTTGTGGGCATTTTGTAAGCAGTTTTCCAGCTTTGATGCTCTTGTTTAAAAAGATATTCTTGCTGGCGTAAAAGCACCATATCTCCATCTAAAATTGCATTGCGAATCGAAATATGTTCCCACCAACGGGGAATGAGACGAAGATAAGTTTTGGCAAAGTTACGCGGAAATTGAGCGACAATTCTCGATTTTCCTGGAGTAGTGGGAATACAGTAGGTGACTAATCCAATTTGCTTGCCTTCACCAATACCAATCGAATACTCCAAACGACAGGGCGGTTGGAAAGTTATGGTTGTTGCTTTAACCTTGGCTTCAATTAAGGTTGGTGACGATCGAGCGATTTCAAACGGCAGAGGTGTTGCTTTTTCGCGATTGCCTTGCAATCCATGATGGGCAAAAGCAACGTGACTTGGATCGGCGACATTTTCGATGAGGGTTTGCCAATCGTATTCTAAATCGCGCACCATTGACGACCAAACAAAACCTTTACTAGCATCTACTTGTGGCGATAGTGGTAAGGGCGTGTTAGCAGCCAATTCTGCTGATTTCGCATCTGCCCAAACCCAAAGCAAATCGTTTTCCTGACGACAAGGAAGCGCGATCGCACACAAATTGTTTTTTTCTTTTTCGATTAATTTGGGATTTTCCGCCTGGGGGATATTGGTACAGATGCCTCGATCGTCAAATTGCCAGCCATGATAGCTACACATTAAATTGCCTGTCTTATCATCTATTCGCCCTTCACTCAAAGGTGCAAGTCGATGGGGACATCTGTCTAGAAAAATTCGATAGGTATCGGACGAAAGAGGCTTCCAAATAACTAGACGCATACCTAATAAAGTAACAGGAGTCGGTCTAGTTGAGTCAAGATCTTCGATCGGTGAGAGAGGATACCAGTTTTGAAAGAAATTAAACTCAGATTCCATAATTATATTTACCAGGTAGCGATGTTTTTTTGAATGCGCGATCGAAAAACAATGATTTCTAGAAAATCGGATTCTGACAATACTTTATTTATTATATTTGTTTGAAATTACAAAACTTCATGATTTGTTTTTTATCTCTTTTTTGAGTTTTGGCGCGATTGCGTAGCACTTCATAAGGAAGATCGCCATCTAAATGACTTAAATCGAAAAAAATCCCCCAAGTTAACTCGAAGGATTTTTTACTAAATAAATTTCGATTTAAAAATATTGTAGCGGTTCAATTACTTATCACTTTAGATAAAGCAGAAGTTAAGAGGGCGATTCGGTCGAAAGATTTGTACTATATCGATGCACGACAAAACAGATTGCATTAATTAGCTTAACCCACATCAAATTAACCTTCTGCCCTTTGCCTTCTGCCCTCTGCCCTCTGCCCTCTGCCCTCTGCCCTCTGCCCTATTCTGCTTCGCCGCCTTGAATTTTGAGAATGAGAAATCCCCAAGCTAAGCCAACTAAAATTAGCACAATAGAAAGAATTGCTCCATTAAACATCATGCTTTCAGCACTCATGATTTTTTCTCCTTATTTAAAATACAAAATTTAATCTTTTTTAGCTCTAGCCTATAGTACTTTATTTCAAATGAATTTTGACTCTAGATCGAATTTATTCTTTCGATCGAACCAACAAATTATATCAATTGGATGAAGAGCTAAAATCTGTTATGATGCTAGACTCTTCAAATAATAGATGGAGTATATGATTAAAATAAAGAATTTTCTGCAATGGTCGATCTAAAAATAGAACGATTAAAAATTCCTCGTTTAGCTGTGACTGTAGGCGATCCAGCAGGAATAGGTACGGAAATTGTTCTTAAAGCCCTAGCAGACTCTGCTTTGACAGAAAACTATCGAATTACTGCGATCGGAAATCTTTCACTAATAGAAAAAACCTACGCGCAGCTTAAATCGATCTCTAACTCAGATTTAATTACTCCAGATAAATTAACTATTCTTGACGTAGCGATCGAGCGCCAAATAAAAGAAAATATTATTATCGGTCGAGGTAATGCAGCTAGTGGATCGGCCAGTTTTGCATATTTAGATACAGCGATCGCCCGTACTTTAGCTGGTGAATTCGACGCGATCGTCACCGCACCGATTGCCAAATCTCTTTGGAAACAGGCAGGATACAATTATCCAGGTCAAACAGAAGTTTTAGCACAAAGAGCGAAAGTAGAAAAATATGGCATGTTGTTTGTGGCGCGATCGCCGCATACTGATTGGACGCTACGCACCCTTCTCGCTACGACTCATATTCCCCTCGATCGAGTTGCTGCAACTTTAAATCCTCAATTGATGACTTTAAAACTAGAGTTATTAATAGATTGCTTGTATAAAGATTTTGGTATCGATACGCCAACGATCGCGATCGCTGGTTTAAATCCTCATAGCGGCGAAGAAGGACAATTAGGTACTCAAGAAAAAGAATGGTTGATTCCCTGGTTGCAAGAACAACAGCAAAATCGACCTAAAATCAAATTGATTGGTCCGATTCCACCCGATACAATGTGGGTAAAACCAGGTCAAGCTTGGTATAACAATAGCAAGGTTAATTCTCTAGCAGATGCTTATCTCGCACTTTATCACGATCAAGGCTTAATTCCAGTAAAATTAATGGCATTCGATCGAGCTATCAATACTACCATTGGATTACCATTTGTTCGCACTTCTCCCGACCACGGTACGGCTTTCGACATTGCTGGAGGTGGAATCGCCAACGCCAGCAGTATGATTGAAGCCATTAAATTAGCAGCAGAATTAACCAAACAACAAAATACGTATTTTAACGTATGAGACTATCATGGTGGTATTTATAACTTGTATCTGCTCGCTCTAAATAATCTCATTACCAATATCCGGGAATGTCCTCTCTCATCTTTCAAATTCTGTTTCTTGTTTTACTAATTTTTGCCAACGGCATATTTTCTGGTTCGGAAACTGCCATTATCTCTGCCAGAAAAGTTCGACTCGAACAGCTATCCAAGAGAGGTAATCTCAGAGCAAAATTAGCTTTAAAGCTGGCAAACTCTCCTAGCAATTTTCTCTCTACCGTACAAATTGCGATCACTTTAATTGGCATTTTAACTGGTACAGTGGGAGCGGGAACAATAGCTCTACCACTGGGAGTATTTCTCGAATCGGTTCCTTATCTGCATAACTACAGCGAACCTATTAGTATCGGAATTGTAGTTTCTATTTTGACTTATTTATCGCTAGTAGTGGGCGAACTCGTTCCTAAAAAAGTGGCGCTAAATAATCCCGAACAAATTGCTTGTACTGTAGCCGCACCAATGCGACAGCTATCGAGAATAGCTTCTCCTGTGGTGCATTTGTTGAGTTTTTCGACTGATTCATTTGTCAAGCTTTTGGGGATTAGGGCTTCAGAAGAACCTCCCATCACAGAAGAAGAAATTAAAGTCTTGCTCGAACAAGGTACGCAGGCGGGAATGTTTGAAGAGGCGGAACAGGAAATGGTATCGAGAGTTTTTCGTCTCGCCGATCGCCCGATTAAAACTTTGATGACTCCCCGAAGGTCGATCGCTTGGTTGGATATTGAAGCGCCTTTGGAAGAAAATCAGACGGAGATTGTTGAGAGTAGTTATTCTCGTTTTCCAGTCGGTGAAGGAAGTCTCGATGAATGTGTGGGAATTTTGAGAGTAAAAGATTTTTTAACAGCTCATCTCTCAGGACAGAATATCAGTATTAGGGATATTTTGCAAACTCCTTTGTTTGTAGCAGAAAGTACTCGCGTTCTCAATGTTCTCGATTTATTCAAGCAAACGGGTACTCATATCGCTTTAGTAACTGACGAATATGGTGGAATTGAAGGTTTGGTTACTTTAAACGATATTATTGAGGCGATCGTTGGCAATCTTCCAGACGATCGCGAAATTTCCGAACCACAAATCATTCAAAGGGAAGATGGATCTTGGTTATTAGATGGATTATTGTCGATCGACGATTTGAAAACAATTGTTAACAGAGAATCTTTACCTAACGAAGAAGATGGTTACTATCAAACCCTAGGTGGATTTGTGATGGCATATCTAGGACGAATTCCTATCTCTGGCGAGCATTTTGAGGTAGACAATCTTCGTTTTGAAGTGATGGATATGGATGGAGTTAGAGTTGATAAAGTTTTGGTTGAGTTAATGCCAGTAGAAGAAGATAAATCCGATGATGGCGATCGCGATCGCGATCGCGACGATGATGACGAGTAGAGAAAAATTAAGTCGTCGTGACGCGATCTGGCTTCTTTGAGAAGAAGTTCGTTTTCGCGTCACGACAAAAGTAATAATTTCTCTTACAAACACTGTCGATCGAGCAAGCAATAGCAGTTGCCAAAGATGATTACGATCGCATCGAAAGAATTTATCGCGATCGACAAATTACTACCCAAGCAGATCTAGACGAAGCACAAGGAGAACTAATTTACGCCACAGAAGCACTTAAGCGCGATCGACAACTTGCCAATACGGGTGCAATTTCTGTAATTCAAATTGAACAGAGAAAACAACTATTTAAAACCGCACGGGAAAAACTCAACAAAGCGCTGACAGAAGTCAATCCTAGTAAAGCAACTAGTGCGATCGCTAAAGGAAAAATTATTCAGGAAAAAGAAAAAGGTAGAGCCGCGATTGCGTAGCTCTGCCTACGGCAGATCGCCGCATTAAACAAAGAGCGTCGAGAAATATTGCGAATACTCCTTACTACGAGGTGACGATCGAACCAGAAAAATTTACACTGCAAAAAAAACGGCCGTGACTTTCCGATTCAACCAGGTATGGAAATAACCGCAGATATTATTTCCAGGCAAGAAACCGCCCTTGAATTTAGACTCAGAAAAGCAAAATTGATGGCTGATGTATAAAAGATCGGCATTCGATTTTTGAGTCTAAACTTTAGTAATTACCATTTTGACTCCACGGGCAGGAGCAAGGGTAACACCTCGACGCTGAAATACTTCTGGTTGACGATCGGCTAGTGCTAGTTGATAGCGCGACAGGATAGTTGCTAAGACTAGCTTCATTTCAAATATAGCCAAAGCCTCGCCAAGACAGCGACGGACTCCACCACCAAAAGGCATAAATTCATAGGGAGAAAATTGACGTTCTAGAAAGCGTTCTGGCTTAAACTGCTTCGGTTCTGGATATAAATCCTCACGCTGATGGGTGAGAAACATACATCCAAGTAATATAGTTCCAGGCTCTAAGCTGTGTCCCAATAATTTAACAGGTTCTTGTACTACTCTGGGAAAAGTCAACATCGTAACGGGGCGAGTCCGCAAAGTTTCATTACAAACAGCAGTGAGGTAAGGTAGTTTAAAAATGCTCATCGGGTCTGGTTTTTCACCAAGGCTATCCAGTTCAAAGAGCAATTTTTCACGTACTTGAGGGTGTTGGTGAATCAAATATAATCCCCAAGCCATAGCTGTTGCTGTAGTTTCATATCCAGCAAATAGCAGGGTAAGTAACTCATCACGCAATTCTAGATCGCTCATCGGATTGCCCGCTTCGTCTTGAGCTGACATTAGCAAAGAGAGAATATCGATGCGATTTGGATTGAGTTGCTCTCGACGTTCGGCAATTTCCGCATAGATTAATTTATCGAGTTGCTGCCGATCGCGCACAAACCTTCCCCAAGGACTCCAAGCGCCTAAATCTTTTTGTAGAAACGGGAAAAATAGGAAACTGGAAGTCAACGGCGATCGAAATAGATTCGCCATCAACTTTAATTGCTTCTTCAGTTCTTCGCTTCGTTTTCCCTCATATACACCGAATACCGTTTGTAAGATGACTTGTAGAGAAATCTCCTGCGTAATATCGCGAGCAGAAAAGACTCGATCGCTTGGTAACTCACTAAAAACTTTTTCGGTAAGCTGACAAATCAACTCACCATAAGTTCGCATTCTGTCTCCATGAAAAGAGGGCATCATCAATTGCCGATGTCGTCTGTGGCGATCGCCGTCCAGCATAAAGATGGAATAATCACCTACCAAGGGTTGCAAAATGCTGTTTTTATTACCAAGGGCGGCAAACTTCTTTCTATCGTTGGTTAAAATTTCTTGAATTGCTTGGGGATGATTCACAAATACCGCAGTGTCCCCAAAACCAATGATGTTAGCAGTGAAAATGTCAGGATATTGTTGAGCTGCACTTTCCATATAGCCCACAGGATCGGCAACCCATTGCAACTTTTGAAGCAAAATAGGCTTGGTGAGAGGATTAGGTAGTTGCATATAATTTTCAATTCCTTGCTTTAACTCACGCCTATACTCTAGCGTAAAGTCTCCGAGCGTCTATGAAAATTCAGAGATGCGATCGCTCCTGGTGCGACATAAATGCTCTTATCTCAAAGAAATGATAGACAGTGGTTGTGTTGGGATAGGTTCGATCGCGGTAAGAAAAAAGTCTCCTAGATCTTACGCTTTTGGTTACGACTCATTACTATTCACAGGCAATATCGAGAAGCTTGATGCACAATCTAAGTATGAGTCGTTATCAGATTTCTATTGATGGCGCTCGTGGATTGGTAGCCTCGGAGGATGATTTGATGGCTATTTCTCAAAGATTCAAACGTTTATTTGGGCGAATCACATCGGATTCAGTTAGTTGTGGAACACTAGCACTTTGGGCTGTGGCGATGGGGTTGTTACTTGTCATGATGCAGTTTTATTCCAAGAGTCAGTTATTATAGTGCTTCGCTCCTGGCTCTTTGACCAGAAAATTGACACTATATGAAAATCCCTGACTGCGATTGCGCTCCGCCAATTGAGGACTTGCGAAGCCAAGGAGAGCATTGGCGAACGGCGGGTAGACAAATTGGAGGTCTCCTCCAATTTTCCCGCCTCGGTAACCTCGCCAATCCTTGCTCTTCGCGGCGCGCATTAGCTCTCGCCAATCGCCCCAAAAGAAAAACCTCAACTAAATGTTTATTAATTGAGGCTATGAAGGTCTAGACTAAAAAAATTTACTTTGTATCGTATTGAATTTGTATATAAAAAGACAAATAGTGGGTTTTTTCCCACCGTTGGTTTGTCATATTTAGTTGAAATTTAAGAGCAAAGCATTTTTATAGATTCAGCTTTGCCCCATGCTTGATACTTTATTAAAAGTTGAAATCACCTTGATTTTGTAAGCTGTTTTGATCGACGTTTTGAATTAAATCGTTACCAACACCTACAGCAGCACCAGAATTAACAGCATCTTGCTTGTTAATTTGAGTTTGAGCGCCAGCATCTTTAAGATATCCGTCTACATCAAGTTGATTTTGATGGTTGTCTTGGTCGGTGTTTTGAATGACCAAGTTACCAACACCATTAGCAACACCAGAGTTTTTAGCACTTTGGCTATTTACTTGCTGTTCGCCAGCGAAAGCAGCAACGGGAGAGAAAACTAAAGCAGCAGTAGCGATTAAACCGAAATATTTGTTAACCATGTTCCTAGACCTCTTTTTTGTTAGTAGTTTCAGTAATTTGTTTGCTTACATTCATTGATATGTTCGGTAGATTTTATTTATGCAGATAACATCTACAAATCTATGAAAATTAGAGAATGCGATTGCCTTCGATGGTTTAATTTACCAACCGACTGAAATCTATTACACCAAAGAAACAGCCAAGCCCGAGTATCGATGGATGGGTGATTCGGTGTAGGCGATCGCAGCTAGTGAAGAAAAGTCGTTATATTCCCAGGCGATTATTGGCGCGGGTGGAAGAATTAAAGATACACAAAGGAGCAGTGAGGGAAATTTTGTTAGTGTTATTGCTGAAGGGGTAGGCGATCGTCTTTCTCCTCAATCTCGATCGTTTTTAAGGTCGGGTAGCGATCTAAATGCTACCTCAGACAAAGACACAATCAAAATAATTAACCTTAAACAAAATAATCATTTGGCAGCCGAGAGTATGACAATTAAACAAATTAGTAAACTTAAAACTCCTAAATTTATCCAACAAATGCAATTTACTTTAAAACCATTGGAATTTTTGGATAATTGTGCCAAAAATTATGGAGAACTATTTTTTACTAGATCTTTTGGTAATTTAGAAACTTTAGTTGTCAGTCATCCCCAAGATCTTCAAGAGTTATTTAATCCCACTAATAAAATTCTTGATGCTCCTGGTGCTGCTAATGAAATATTTAAACCTCAACTCGGAGATAATTCATTAATCGTACAAGATGGAGAACGCCATCAAAAACAGCGAAAGCTAATGACACCTCCGTTTCATGGGGAACGGATGTTCGATTATGGGGAACAGATTTGTGAAATTACCCAACAAGTAACACAAAATCTCAAAAGGGGTGAAACTTTTATTGCCCGTCATTTAAGTGAAGACATTACCATGCAGATTATTTTAAAAGTAGTCTTTGGTATTGATGAGGGATTAAGGTTTGAAAAATTAAAAAATTTAATGACAACTTGGCAGGGTTTGACTAGTTCACCACTCAGCGCCAGTGTTTTATTGCTTCCGTCTTTACAGAAGGATTTAGGTTCAAGGAGTCCTTGGGGAAAATATCTTCGTTTGCGAGGTGCGATTGACGAACAATTGATGGCGGAAATATTGTCGCGTCGCCAACAAGAGCGATCGAGCCGTTTTGATATTCTCAGTTTGCTAATGGAAGCCAAATATGAAGATGGAGAGGGTATGAGTGATGACGAATTAAGAGATAATCTTTTAACTTTACTCAATGCCGGTCATGAAACCACTTCTACTGCGATCGCTTGGGCTTTGTACTGGATTCATCAACAACCAAAAGTTTATGAAAAAGTGTTGCATGAGTTGCAAAGTTTAAATAATCCTGACCCTATAGAAATTGCTCGACTTCCTTATCTAACAGCAGTTTGCCAAGAAACTTTGCGAATTTATCCTGTGGTTCTTTTTACTTTTCCGAGAATTACTTTACGCTCTGTTAATTTAAGAGGATATGACGTTGCTTCTGGGACATATGTAACACCTTGCATTTACCTAACTCATCGTCGAGAAGATTTATATCCGCAACCAGACAAATTTCAACCAGAAAGATTTATCGATCGTAAATACTCTTCAAATGAATTTTGGCCTTTTGGTGCTGGCTCTCGTCAATGCCTGGGTCAAGTATTTGCTTTGTTTGAAATGAAACTAATTTTGGCAACGATTCTTTTAAATTGTCAGTTGAAATTAGAAGAGAAGGATTCTGTAACGCCAGCACGTCGCGGTTTTTTAATTGGTCCAAGAGGTGGTGTAAAAATGAGTCTTGTGGTCGATACTGCTCATTAACTGTTTTCTTGGACTTTGAAGCGACGGGTTGAAAATTAATTTTCGTCGTCTGCGATTTTAGATCTGTAATAAATTAACGCTATCTAACAAAATTATTTGCTGACGATGAATTTTAATTAAATTAAATTCACATCCTGCTACTTTCTCCAGCATAAACAACAATTGGTCGGGTTGCAGTATAGTTCCGTCATTGCAACAGCTACCGAGATAACGTAACTCAACAACTTTAGGATTAGAATTGTCGATCGCGTTAATACTTAACTCAAACAAGCGATCGCGCAAATTTACTTGTTGTTTTTTCCCTGATTTAGTGGTTTTCTCCCAATAAATTTCTGGAGTGTCTAAAATCCCAGCAATCCATTTTTGCCAATCTGCTTCGGTTGCATCGAAATTAGCTTCCACAGTAATTAAATACTCGGCTTTATCCAACAATTGAGTTGCCGCAGGTGCTTTAACACTTACTTCTTCAACTCGATAAATGGGAATGTCAGCAGGAAATTGAGCGACTAAGCGATCGCGAAATTCTTCAACATCCAGACGCGATTTGAGTTCGAAATCGACAATTTCGCAACTACTAGTTACTCCTAATGGTAGGGCATGAGCGATCGAAATTCTCGGCCCTGGATGAAATCCGTTAGTATAAGCAACGGGTAAATCGGCACGACGGACGACGCGATCGAACAAGCGAACTAAATCTAAATGACTGATTAAGGACATTTCTCCTTGCTTACCAAACCAGACGCGCAAACGTTGCACTCGTTGTTGATTTGGTTGAAAATGCCCAGTAAATTCGGGAATTGGTGGTGGCGGCGCAACAATATTATGACCGAAATCCGTGCCGCAAACACCACAATGAGAACAACCATCGAAAGCACAATCGGGTACTGTTGTTTCTTGCAAGGCTCTTTCTAAGTCTTCTTTAAGCCATTGCTTGTCTATTCCCGTATTGAGATGATCCCAAGGAAGAGGAAGATCTAGTAAATGCTGAGTGCTTTCTTTTTCCTGCTCCCTGTTGGAGGGGCTGACATCTGAGGAAACCTCAGATGTTAAAACGCCCCGTCCTATTCCCTGTTCGCGATCGAAAACATTCCATTCGCCATTGTCAACCTTACGGTATTTCCAAGTTAAACCCGATTCTTCGATCGCTCTTTCCCATGCACCAAAAGCTTTGTCTAGACTTTCCCACCAAGCATCCATTCCCGCACCAAGTTCCCAAGCGCGACGGACTACGGGAGCGAGTCGGCGATCGCCTCGTCCGATAAAGTCTTCCATTGCTGAGATGCGAACATCGGTATAGTTTGCCTTAACTCCTTTCATGCCTCTAAATTCTTGACGCAATAGTTCTTGTTTGCGTTTGAATTCTGCTGTGGAAACGGAATGCCATTGAAAAGGAGTATGAGGTTTTGGTGTAAAATTAGAAATTGTAATGGTAAAATCGAGCCTTTTTCTGCCTACATCGCGACATTCGCGACGCAACCAACGCAGTGTCTCGACAATGCCAATTAAATCGACATCGGTTTCTCCTGGCAAACCGATCATAAAATAGAGCTTAACTTTTTCCCAACCCTGTTCGACTGCTGTTTTAATGCCTCTGAGTAACTCTTCGTTAGTCAGTCCTTTATTGATAACATCTCGCATTCGTTGCGTTCCCGCTTCGGGGGCAAAAGTCAAACCAGATTTGCGTGTCCCACCAATAATGTTGGCGATATTTTCATCAAAGCGATCGACGCGCTGACTTGGTAGAGATAAAGAAATATTTTCATCTTTGAGGCGATTTCTAACTTCTACTCCCACCGCAGGTAAAGCCAAATAATCCGAACAACTCAAAGATAATAAGGAAAATTCATTATAACCAGTTGCCCGCATTCCTTTTTGGATCGCTTCTACGACTTTTTCTGGTTCGACATCGGTGGCTGGACGAGTTAGCATTCCTGGCTGACAAAAACGACAACCGCGCGTACAACCGCGTCTAATTTCTACTGTCAGGCGATCGTGAACGGTTTCGACAAAGGGAACTAACCCGATCGAATATGCAGGTATTGGTGTTGCTACCCTTCTCAGCACTCTTTTGGGTACGTCGGGATGATTGGGGCTAACCGAACCATTTTCTGCTAAATCGTAAAATCTGGGTACATAAACGCCAGGTACTTGAGCTAAATCTAACAATAGTTCTTCTTTGCTCGATCCCGCTGCTTTAGCCTCTTCAATTACTAAACCAATTTCTGGAAGTAATTCTTCTCCATCTCCAAGGGCGACAAAATCGAAAAAATCAGCGTATGGTTCTGGATTTGATGTTGCTGTTTGTCCCCCTGCAAAAATTAGGGGATAGTTTCCCGCTGCTCTTTCTTGCCATGTTAGGGGAATACTAGCTAAATCTAACATTTCTAGAATGTTAGTCGCTCCTAGTTCGTAACTGAGACTAAAACCTAGTATGTCAAATTCTTTTAAATCGCGGCGCGATTCCAAAGCAAATAGAGGAGTTTGGGTTTCACGCAGTTTTGTAGCTAAATCGGATGCGGGTAAATAAGCGCGATCGCACAATTGCTTTGGCTGAGCATTAATTATGTTGTATAAGATAATATGCCCTAGGTTGGATGAACCTACCTCATAAACCTCTGGATAAGTAAGCACCCATCTTACTTGCGCGCTCTCCCAAGATTTCCGAATTGCACCAACTTCATTACCCAAATAGCGCGCTGGCTTATGTATTTCCTTAGTAATCAGTGTTTCTACTGAAATGGTCACGGAATCACCCTCCTCTTGCTTGCGTTCAAACACTACCCAGCCTTCTTAATATATCGAAGGTTTGACAAGAACAGCAAAAACAGTGTTTGTTTCTTAATTGTATCCGTGGGTATTTTTATTCCGTGCTAAGGGTTTGTACCGATTCAACTAGTTAGTTTTTTAGTTGGAATTACTACCTCTAACCATCTCAAACTTTTCGCGATTTTCAAAAATTTCAAAGACTGTATCGAGTTGAGTTAATTCGAAAATCATGCGTACTGATGGCGGGATCGAACAAATACTCAAACTTTTTCCCAAGCTTTGTGCTAGACGAAATCCTTTAATTAAAGCCATTAAACCAGCACTATCAAGAAATTCAACTTCTTTCATGTCTACTAAAAATACGCAATCTTGTTTTGACTCGATCGCCCATTTTAATCGTTCGAGAAAATCGCTAGCATTAGCAGCATTAACATAACCTTGGGGTTCGATAGTTTCTACTCTGTCGTATAATAAAGTCTCTATCATATTCTTAATCCTCGCCTTGATTTCGTGTCTTTTTTTGGTTTTTTTTGCCTTGATTCTCTGAGGATAATCCGTAATTCTACCGATATCTACCCCCATTTTCTAGATTCTACAAATCTTTATCAAAAATTTAAATAATTTTAAATTTTCTAATAATTTTGTTGTTCTTGAAGTCAAATGTATCATTGCTCACATTTCTATTTTGGTAATGTGTATTTTTAGAAAAAAAGAATTAACTATCTTTCTGCTTTCACATAATATAAAGATATCTACAGAAAATTGGCAAGATTGCTGTTGTTGAAAACACAAATCTGTTTAGAAAAATTTATCCATCAACAAGATTTCATTATTATTGTTGTTAAAAGCAGAGAAAATTGTAACCAAGAGTACAACTGTCTTTAAATTTCATCATAAATATATTGAAGTTTCCATAAAAAAAGTAATGCATATTCTATGTTTTTGTCATCGGTCAAAAAGCTAATTAAAAATCAGTCTTTAGAACAGTTGACAAAGCAATATTACTCTAAAAATGTGAAATATTCGTCGATTCAATCTAACTTAATTACCCCAGGCGCTTGTGTTTAATCAAAAAAATTTTTATTTTGAAGCTCACAAACCTTGTAAAACCAATGGTTTTTATCGAAAAAAATCTATGATTTAAGTTTCGATATGAATTGCCAACCAAATACAAGGCGGTTCGGAACTAGTGTAAATTACTCTGTGTTTTTGCCGAGAAGGAATAAATAAATAATCGCCTGGGGTGAGTTTAATTTTAGAATTGTCTGCATAAAGTAATTCTGCTTCACCTTGTAGCAAAACGACCCATTCATCCGTTGCTTGGTCGTACCATTCTGATTCGGGAGTGGTTTGTCCTACAGAAACAATTCGTTCGATTTTGATATTACTTTGTGTTAATAACACTTCAATCGACTCTTCAGATGGAAGTCGATCGGGTAATTGAAAAATATTATTCACAATTAGTTTTCGATCTAAAATTTTATTGCGAGCTTAAAATTAAACCCCAATAAAACTTTACACTCTCTAAAAAGGTTCGTTGTTGAGGCGTGAATTCTGTAGGCGAAGCCGTGCCGCGAACGGCTGGTTTCCTCAGAATACAAAACGCCGTCATTGTTCATTGCTCCTACTCCCTACTCACTATGTCATATTACTGGTTTAAAGCTTTTCACTTAATTGGAGTTGTTGTCTGGTTTGCGGGATTGTTTTATTTGGTACGGTTGTTTGTCTATCATGCCGAAGCCTATCAACAACCAGAACCCGCACAGACAATTTTGAAAAAACAATACGAATTGATGGAAAAACGCCTTTATAACATCATTACCACACCAGGGGCGATCTTAACTGTGACAATGGCGATCGGTTTGATTAGCACCGAACCAGAAATTCTCAAACAAGGCTGGTTGCACGTTAAATTAGGTTTAGTTGTCCTGTTACTGGGTTACCATCATTACTGCGCTCGTATTATGAAGCAGTTCGCTAAAGATGAGTGCAAATGGAGCGGTCAACAATTTAGAGCTTTGAATGAAGCGCCGACATTGTTATTAGTGACTATTGTGCTGTTAGCAGTATTCAAAAATAATTTACCACTCGACTTAACCACTTGGTTAATTGCTGCTTTAGTCGTTTTTATGGTAGCAGCCATTCAACTTTACGCCAAAAAACGCAGAAAAGACCAAGAAAAATTAACGCAGGTTCAGCAAGAAGCGGAAATTGCTTCTAGTTCTGCAAACTAACTCGATTTCATTTGTTAGTTAAACTGCTCGTGCTTGTATCTAGCTTAAATAAGTATCAATTGCAACATACAAATTACTAATATTTCTTTGCTAAATTTACTGATGTTTGCCCATGCAAGCATCAGTAATTCTTGCTAGATTGGTAAAATTAGAATATTTTTAACCGTTGCGTCAAGTTAAACAATTTTTCCGATCGAAGTTGTTCGATAAAAGTAAGTAGATAACAATATTTTAAATAGTAGAAAGATAAATCGATCTTCATCAAAAACTCTTAAATTTTATTGAAATAATGAATGTTCCACTGGAATCTCGATGTTCTCTTTATGAAATTATCCAGCAAATTCAGCCTTTAGCACATAAGATTGTTGTTAGCGCTCCTACGCTTAGAATTGTAGTGGGTTCTTTGTTAGATATACTTATCGAGCAGCAGCCTGCCAA
The DNA here is from genome assembly GCA_051657945.1 of Xenococcaceae cyanobacterium. GTDB lineage: Bacteria > Cyanobacteriota > Cyanobacteriia > Cyanobacteriales > Xenococcaceae > CAZJTL01. The sequence continues at coordinate 47,422 of JBOFLQ010000195.1, forward strand.
TAATATTTTGGTTAAGTTGCCACAAACTAAAAGCTGGTTTAGTGAAATTGAAAAGTATCACAATAGGGGTAACGTCGAAAAAATTTATGTATGCAATTTGAAAAAAGAACATCAATCTTCATTATCGTTCGATAAAGTTGAAGCTACAGAAACGTCAACGAATAATAAAATAAGTTCTCTTGAATTTAAACACAATAATTATTTCAAAAAAGAATTTTTTTTGATAGTAGTCTCAAATAATTTTTACTTTTTAATTTTAGCTCAATGGCAAACAGAAAAAATTCAAATTGAAGCTTCACAAAAAAGATTACAGCAAGCTTATTTTAAAATTTTATTTACTTTCGATACAAATACAATTGAACGAGCAATTGAAGTTATCAGAGAAGCAACTTCTGACAATTTTAGTCTTTGTTTAGAGCCAAATTCAAATAATTTGGCTACTGAAACTGATTACAGCAAAACAAAATTTTTAAGCGATTTATTTGTCAGGCAAATTCAGCAAATCGACAGAGTGCAAGTATCGTCTAAAACCGAGCG
>JBOFLQ010000196.1:0-16783 GCA_051657945.1 Xenococcaceae cyanobacterium
TCTCGAAATAGAAATATCCTACGACTGGCATTCATCGCATTTTCTCCCCAGATGAATCTAATTTTTGTCCGACATTACTGGGTTAATCTGAATTTTCCCAGTCTTAATCTTTCTTTACATCCTCTGACAATCATTAAAATCTCTAATTGAACCATCCGGCCGAAATTTTGAAATTTCTGATAAGGAACGCTTATATTTGGCCCTTGCAAATCGCTCCTTAACCAGTTGGTAATCGAGATTATAAAGATTGCATCGAAGCATCCAAGTTTTCCCCATACACTCAAAAAAACGCGCGGGCTGAACTTCTAAACGGTCATAATGAGAAGTCCAACCCGCTTGTTCTTGAATTGTATAAGATTCGTTTATGCCCCCCCCCCCCATTGATAAGAGGGTTTTATGTAGGTTGCTGTACGATCCTTTAGTTTGGGCAACTTGACGGCGTTCGATGCCGCTTAAATGTCGTCGGACGGTGCGATCGCTAACCCCATAAGATTGTGCGATCGCGGCTTGTGATGCGCCGTAAGGAATAAACCAACGGCTGACGTAAACCTTGCTTTTTGATACATAAAGCAGAAAATTGTTAGCCCTCGACCCCGCGCTACAAAGGCTTGCTTTTACTGCTTCAAATATTTTTGAGGAAGGTATAACTTGATGGATTTTACGCTCGTTCTTGTCTAGAGAACGGATAGCGGCATTATAAGCACTCAACTGTACTTTTTGTGTCGCTATAGCTATCCCTTGGCTTCTAGCCAAACTTAAACAATGTAAAACTTCACTGTCTACATAAGCAGTTTCACCCCACGAATCTAGACCTAAACAATGACAGATTCTAGCTTTACTTCCCAAACGGATGTAAAGAAAATTGCCTTGTTTTCGGTAGTATTGGAAAGCTTTAACCTTCAATCCTTCCCTTAACCAGTGCCAAAGGGTTGCATGGGCGCAATTTAAAACGGTTTTAACTTGATTCCAAGAAAAAGTAACATTTCCCTTTCCCTCGCCATCATTTAACCTGCATAAATACCATAGTCTAGACCAAGGGTATTTAAGAATATTTGAGTGGCACCTTACAAAATTTTTTGTTAGTATCGAGTTATGTGTAAAAAGCATAAGAATAGGGACTCAGTTGAGAGCTAGTCCCTATTCTTATGCCTATTTTCCATTTGAGGCAATGCGTAGATCTACGTAAATATTCTAAAAAAGCTTTTAATTAAAATCAATTTACGACCGGAAATCGATTTTAGTTTTCTTGCAAATTAAAGTGTTTTGACGTTTTTTTGTCGATAGCTTAAACGCGGTAAAATTTAAGAAAATTTACATTTTTAACGATCTATGACAATGCCATTGAGTGCTTTGGGCGCAACGGTAGACTATACGACATCTGCCGATCCTGAGTTAAGAATCAAATTTTCTGCTATCAAAGACGTGCTTTCATGGTCAACTGCACCGACAAGCGCGGGAACGCAAGACCTTGACCCATGGATAGCATCAATTATTCAAAAGCTTGCTGATTGGAATAGTGCCACCTCAACACAAACTCATGATGTTGTTGTTGGACAACCATTACCAGGAGTACAAAGTCGAAATAACATCGATAACCGTCCGACATATAGTTATTCGGCAACGGTATTTAGTAAAACGCCTGTAGCGGTTAAACCCGATGCTGATGACTTACAAGAATAGATTATGCCTAACTGTGGCACTACAGGCGCAATACCCGACTGTTTAGGAGCAAACGATCGCGCTTGGACGATTACTTATAACATTCCTATTTCTGGTTACGTTCGCTATCGCTATGGCAGTGGTGATTGGGTAAATGTTATAGGTGGCGTTCGCTTTGAAAATATCAACACTCCAGCGCAACCAGGACAATGTTTTACAAGGTATTTCCTTCATTTTGCTATGGCTCAATATCAAGGCTATAACTTTACTGGTTGGAGTACATCCACGATAAGAACCAATCAAGTTACAGGGCCTCTAACCAATTTAAGATTGTTTACCTCTCAATTTGGAGAAATTTTTTATGATGGCGAGGGGCAATTACAGCATCGGGTTCGCAATGCACAATATCCGAACGCTCGTGCTTATACCATTCGCTTTGGGAACAATCAACAAACACCCATAAGTGGGGCTGTTTATGGAGTAAAACTTGTTCAAATAGTACGAATTGACGGTCAGCCTGATAACTGCGGTCAACAATGCCAATTTAAAATTTTTGATAGCGATGACAAAGTAATCTTTGAGAAAACAGATGAAACTTGTCCGACTGCTGAGGTAGTTCTTTGCTATTACGATCCGACTCAACAACGATCGCAATTAGTTAATCCTCGTAGTTATTTTGGCTATGCTTTGCTTAATCCAAGAGGTTTACAAGTTTATCCGGTACAAAAATTAGACGGAAGAAAAGGGGTTAAAGTTGACATAGTTTTATATCCTTTTACCACTGTTCCTGGTTTGGGTTCTCAAACTATTTTTGAGATTTATTCCCCTAAAGGTTGTACGCTTGCCCCTAAAGTTTGTTGGGAATGTATGCCCTGTAAAAAATGCCCTCCTGAAACTTGTTTAAAAGTCTTAGATCGCAAAAATAATCAAATCTGTTGCTATGGTAAAAATGGCAAAGTTATTGCAACAGTAGAACCGCAATGTGAAACCCCAGATTGTTAATTATGGCTTGCCCTGAATATATCACCCGTGCCGAATTTGAAAGAAGATTAGCCGAATGCTGTAAACCAACACCGCCACCGCCACCGCCACCAAATTTAAGCAATTATTGTACAAAATCAGAATGCTCTGAAATTAGAAGACTTGCCAATAATGCTTTAAATGTCGCAAATCAAGCTCTAAACGCGATTAACGCCCATAAATCTCAAGGCGTTCCTGGGGCGCATCAATGGACGGGCGCGGTTAAAGTCGATGTTTCTTTAGCTTCTAGTGCGGGCAGAATATTAAAGCTATTTACTCGTGTAGATGTAGCAGGGAAAAGCGGCAACGATAGCGCAACCGTTTCTATAACCAATCTCAAAGGAGATAAAGGCGATCGCGGTGAAAAGGGAGCAAAAGGAGATAAAGGGGACAAAGGAGATAAAGGGGAAAAAGGTCAAGTCGGACAACCTGGGGCAAATGGTAAAGATGGCAAGCCTGGTAAAGACGGTGTAACTAGAGTTGTTTATCAACCGGATACTCAAACTAAGAAAAAAATAGATGAGATAGAAAAAGTGAATAAGGAATGTTGCGATTTAATCGTTAATAAAATTAATGGAGTTGATAGTAAACTCAATGGAATAATCGTTACTTTAGCGGGAATGGTTGCCGCTATTCTTGCAGGTTTAAAAGGGATTAAGCTTGAAATTAACCCAGAATTTAATGTCAAATTAGATTCAATTATTGGCAAATTAGAATTAACTTTAAAGCCAATTTTAGAAATTACTAATAAAATTAATCTTAAGTTAGGAGAAATAGAAGTCAATATTAGAGGTTATTTCGATTTAATTATTCAAAAAGTAGACAGTTTTCAATTAATTTTGCAGCTATCAGTCGATTCTATCGTTCAAGCGGTCAATAAAATTGACGTTACCATCAAAGGGATTGAGTTAAGTATTAAAGGGTTTGAAATTAATTTCAAAGGCATAGAAATAAATTTTACAGGTGTTAAAGCTAAACTAGATAACATTTTAAAAATCGTTAATAACTTTAAAGTAGATTTTGAACCCGTTTTTAAAGTAACTAATAGTTTGAGTTTAAAATTAGACAATTTGTTGAATGTCGTTAACAAATTAAAGTTTGAGGTTGACTTTGAACCCGTTTTTAAAATTACTAACAATATTAATAATCGCCTTGGCAACATCGAATTAAATATCAAGAGTTATCACGATTCTATTTATCAAAAAATAGAAGGATTTCAACAAATCTTACAAATAAGTATCGATTCAATCGTACAAGCCATTACAACAATTGACACCCGTTTGGCTATTCTCAACAGTTTAGAAAATAATATCGTTACCAAAATTAAACAAGATTTAACTACAATTAATCAAAATATTCTAAGCTTTAGAGCTTTTGTTCAAACCAATTTTCAGGCAGTCATTAAAGCTATTGCCAATTTACAATTGACTGCTAATAATCATACCTCTGTTATTAATAATATCAATGAAAATACCCGTCCTGGTGGCGGTGGTGGTGGGGCTGTAATTGATAAATTAGAAGAATTGTTAACCATAGACATCTCGCCTGAATTCGGCGATTGCGTGTTAATAGAACAAGCAGAAATAGAAGGAGAAATCGTACCAGAGCATAAAGAATATCAAATAGTTGAGACAAGAAACTATACCAAGCTAGAAGAAGCTTTATACGGTCTTTACGATCGCTTTAATTCGGTTCAACAAAATATCTGTGAGCTTAAAGTCGAACCCGCAGAAACAGATTGTTTAGTGTTATTACCCGATACTAATGTTTATTATAATGCAGGTAAGTTTTTAACCTTTTCTTGGGTATTAGAAAGCAATCCTAAAGTATCTGTTTATCAAAACCACACTCAGTTAAGAAATCCCATTCCAGCATTGCAAGAAACGCCCGACCCCGATACGGATTACTGGGGAATTTATTTTAATGATAAATATAAAATTTTGGGAAAACAATATGCAAGAACTATGTCTTCTGACAGCACTAAAGTTCCTTTAATAGAAGGCTGGTTTTTAAATGAAAATGAAGCTATGCGATTCTTTAACAGTATGCAATCGCTAACAACGTCAGTCCCTAATAGTGAGAATAATCCAAGATATCCAAAAGTTAACAATAATACTATGCATATTGAAAATACAGGAGAAAAACTAATCCTTAAACGAGTGTGCTATGCCGAAAAAGACGCAAACACCGACAAACTTAAAAAATTGCATGGATGGAGCAATCCCAATTTAGACAAATGAGCAAACAAAGTAAAGCGGTTGAGATTGGCACGTATTATCAACCGTTCCACAATAAACCAACAAGTCTTTTTGCAATGCGTCCTTACGTTAGGGACATGACGAGGGATAACTACACGACAGTATGGGAGTTATTGACCGATTATTGCCAGCGTCGTTTTATCACTCGCAAACAAATTAGAACTCTCGTGCGAAAAAAATTAGTTGCTATTAGCTCTTTTCGCAACCGAATCTATGTCTGCGAATTGTGTCCTTCGGACATTGAAGATCGATTCTCCTAGTAGGAGTATATGCCCCTACTTTTCCTTTTCATCCCTCTAAACCCTTTCTACGACCATACTTAAGCTAGATACGATTTATCAGGGTGATTGTATGGCAAGAAGATTTGCTTATGTTAATTTTCGGATGGTAGGAGCGGCAGGAGGGTATATAGCCGATCGCGGGAAAATGGTAGATTACACCGGACGGTTTGTTATGCCACCGGATTTAACCTTTCCCGCCGATGCTGTAGCTATAGCGAATGCAGCAGGAGGGACGGGAGACGTAGAAGAAAATACTTCAAATAATCCTTGTCCGGTGGGGGTTGATTTTAGCCCGCGCAAATTAGTATTTATCAGAAAGTCGGGTAACAGTGTTTCTGTTCCTATTGCCAATCGCACTAATCTTGAAACAGCACAGGATGTTATTTTTGGTGTTTTAAATCAGCCTGGAAATGAAGTTGTTTGCGTTAAATTAATCGGCGAAACTTGGTTAAGTTTAAATGAGGAATTGGGATTGGTTTATACAGCCAATGAAGTTGCGACCGATTCGCGTCCTCTTAATGGTTTAAAACAATATCATCATTTCGGGCGTATTCAATACGAAAGCGATATTTTTGGCGGTAGAGCTATTTTTACACCCGTCAAAGTGGCAACCGATATCGAAGGGCAACCGCCAACGAATGTAGGCGCGGCTTGGAATACTTGTGTCGGGCCGTTTGAAGGGGCAAATTTTGCTTGCGGCTCTCTCAAACGCAATCACCGTCGTTATTTACTCGATTTTGTCGTTGGTAACATAGATAATACCGATCCGGCAAACCCTGTTGTTACAAATAAGCGATCTGAGCGAAAAGAAGTTCCCGCCAAAGATTATGAAGCCGCGCAAATATTAGCTTGCGGTACAGCTTTAGCAGCACTTCAAGGAGCTTATTGTATTGGCTATCAAGGGGAATCTTACGATCGCGTCTTTACGCTTTAACTGGTTATGGCTGATTATGTTGGTAATTACCTTAACGATTACAACCGAATCACAGCTTTAGCTAAATTACAGGTTTATTTGGTCAATGGAGTGACTTTTGACACTTCAAGAGGAACTAGGGAGAATACAAATACAGATTTTGACAATCGCTATCTCCCTAGCATTTTCTTAAATGCCGTCGAACCTTATCAAAAAGGAAATCCTTTTTGCCCGCCAAATGTAACTTTACGCTATGCCAAATTATATTTATCGACAGAACAATATTTAAAAGTCGAGTTACCCTTTTTGCCTGGTACGACACAATATAATCAATTTTTTATTGACGCTTCTTTCAATACTGACATTCTTACTATTGGCATTGAAGGAGAGAGAATAAACCCCTATTATTTGAGCTTTAATGCCTAAAGTTAAAACCCAAAAAACTTACGTAAAAAGAAAAAAGTATCTACTAAGATATGACCTTGACTTACTATCAAAGCAAGCATTAATTGAAATATTTTTAATTATTGAAGATGATACAACTAATATTGTCACGCCCGTCACCCCATTATATCAAGCTAGATTTGAGCCTTATAGTCGAACGGCTAAAAGAAATTTTAAACCAAGGGAGTTAGATTGTTGTTTTGTTGCGAATAATGTAGGCGTTCGTCGCACCGTTTACATCCCCTATTTGCCTGGTAGCATCAACCATAAAGCGCAAACAAGAGAATATTCTCTCCTTGAAGCGATCGCAACTTTGACCTACAAAGGAGAAAGTCACGTCAGTAATTATGAAAGTTTTGTATGAGTTTTACCCAAATTATTTATGATGGAAACCTTAATGCTAGTAGTATCGCTATTAGCGAGTATTTTTCTTATGGTCATTTTATTATCTTTGATACAGTAAATCTTAGTAACGACGAAGGGATAGAAATAGGATTTACGTTAACCATTGATGTTCCAGTTATTGGGAGAACCTTAGAAAAAGATGTCATCTTACCTTCAGAAACATTTGCAGGGACTTTGGATACTTTTCGAGTCATTGATATCCCTAGCGAATATAGTCAATCTGGTTATAGGATGTCTTGCGCTTTTCATAGTAGTAGGGATGTTAGTGGATTTAGGGCTTATGTAATCGGCGATCGCAGTTGTACTTTAAAGCAAGTTTGCGATACCACGAATCAAATCTTGACGGAAGCCAGAATCAAAGCTATATCCGATTTTGCGATCGATACTGCACTCGTTACCAACCAATTATCACAAAATGCCGCATTACTCGCCTTGGGTACGGGTATTGGCATTGCTCTTGCTCCTTATACTGCTGGCACTTCCTTGGCAATAACACCTGCTGTTGGTTCTGCATTAGTGCCTGGATCGACGGCTTTAGGAACAAGTCTACTATTATTAGGAGGAACCTAAATTTTTAAAAACAATGAAACAAATGTTACAAGGGAAAATTCAAATTACTGTCGATTATACGTTTATTGGTTCTGTTGAAACTTTACAAAACCTTTTGGACACAAATAATCTTGAAGCCTATATCAGCATGGCTCTATCTGAACTTGCAGAATGTCATCCATCATTAATTTTTGACGAACAATCTATTAGAGCGATTAACATTCCACGGATAGAAAATGTTGAGGATCACCAAACTTAAAGGTAAAGGAAAATTCCATTTAAGCTGGGATGAAAAGCCAAGGGAATATTTGCTTTTAGATTTTTCACCATTGATTTATGTTTTTAATTTAGAAGGAAAATATTGCTTGATTCATTGGCAAGCTAGACCAAAAGGATTGAGAACTTGGGGAATTTATGATTCAGTTACTAATAACTATTATCCTAAAACTATTGGAAAAATTTTGGTTCCTCAAGTCAATCTTGAATTACTGCAAATTGATGAAAACAATTATGCCACGGTTCCCACGGCAGTTTTATATTTAAAAAATTGTTCTATTGTAGATTTTTAAAAGAAAAATGACAATTCAAAAAGATTCATTGTTAGCAGCTAACGGTTCTATTCAAACTTTTAAAAAAGACGGTTTACATCTGCAAACTGAAGCAATAACAGAATATATATTACTTGAACTATCATCTCTACCCATTAATACAACTCGCTTTTTTAAGTTAAGAGATAGACTGCTAACACTGCAACCGTTAGTAATTTGGTTTACCCCTTCTGTTGCCAATCAAACCTTTACTTTTGCCATTCGTCAAGATACGACAATTCTTTATAGTCTGGCTATTTCTAGCGGTCAATCCTCTGCTAATTTTCCAATTATGTTAGTTAAGCCTTTTCAAGATATTGTTTTAACCACTCCTGCTGGTTTATCGCTGACTAACGTTCTTATTATTTGTAAAGAAGTTGCTTATTCAGAAATCGTTAACGGAGTATGAATATAAATTGTTCGTTATTAGAGGAACAGATTAATCAATTAAGAGAGCTTATTAACAAGGAATTAAATACAACTCCTTATATTGTTGATTGTTTAATCGCTAGATTACTCAACGATTTAATGCAAGATTACAAAAGTAATTATGCGTCTGAAATTCTTTATTGGAAAGAAATGATTAAAATCATTAAAGCACAAATAGTAGAAGGTGATACGGATGAAACTAGCAGAACTGAAGGGAACTCATAGTTTTGACGATCTAGATGATGAAGAGTTAATTAAAGACTTGCAATTACAATTGAATAGAATTGGTTATGACTTAAAAGTTGATGGTATTTTGGGCCCGAAAACTTTTCTTGCTTGGGCAAAGTTTAAAAAGGATAGGTATTTAACCGATCCTGACAAAATAGGCGATAGTTCTATCAAGATTCTACTTGCCGTTCCCACAATAGAAAAAGCTAGATTTTTCTTGCCTACTAATGGCCTTGGTTGGTTATCCTCTCCTTTTGGCAGACGTTCGCGCGGTTGGCATGGAGGAGTAGATTTAGCTGCAAATGAAGGAGTTATGGTTTATGCCGTTGCCGATGGGACTGTAATAACAAGAGTAAGCGGTTGTGAAGTTGGTAATTTTCGCTGTGGTGGTGGTTATGGCAATGTAGTTTATTTAGGTCACAATTTAAAAGAATTCGATGAATCTCGCTATGCCCATTTATCAAGATTGGCAGCAGGAATCGATACAGGAACTCATGTTGAAAAAGGTGCATTACTGGGCTATGTAGGTAATACTGGTTACTCCTTTGGAAACCATTTACACTTCGAGCTAAGGAAAAAAGCAAAAGCCTTTAATCCTTTATCTATTATTAACCCTATTGTTTAAAACCATGGATAAGACATTAAGAAAAGGAAAACTGGTTATTGAAATTGAATATGAAGCCTTTACAGATGATATAGGTTTTGAAACCATTCAATCTGAAATAGGAGAGTGTTTAAAGATGCAGCAAATTATTAAACTCAGTAAAGCTAGATTCTATTTATGTTGGGATGAAAAGCCACAAGAGCAAATAATAGTAAATTTCAATCCGACAATCGAACAGTTTAATCTATCAGGTGATTTTAAATTAGTTCACTGGCAAGCAAAACCTAAAGGATTAAAACAATTTGGTATTTATAACAATGTTACCGATACCTATACTTCAACAAGAGAACAGTTAATTTTTACCGATAAAAACATTCAACTTTTACAGTTAGATGAAAATGTCTTTAATCATATCCCTACTGCTGTTCTTTTAATTAAAGAACAAAATAAACTGAAACTTAAGAAATGAATATTAGTGAAATTCAAGGATTACTCACTATTGTTTTTATGCTTAGTGGTGTTATTTTTAACGTTGCTTTTTGGTATTTCAAATTGCAAGATATTGAAAAGCGGTTAACTACAGCAGGTAAACGAATTGGAAGACTAGAAACTTTGACCTATCGCATTATTAATTACGGCAATCGTAAATTAGATTGGGATTTTCCTTTCTATGAAGATGAGACAGAAGAATAGTTATGAATACTTTTATCTTTATTTCAATTGCTCATTTAATCGAGCATATCGCGCAAATACTCGAAGTCTATTTACTGCATTTACCTAGAGAAAAATCACTAGGATTTTTAGGATTAGCTTACCCGTGGTTAATGCGTTCTGAGACTTTGCATTATGCTTTGGCTTTATATATGCTGATAGCAATAATTATTTATAAAAATAAGTTTAAAGGACAAGCTTTGCAGTATTGGAATGTTGCTTTAGTCTTACAAAATTGGCATCATCTTGAGCATTTATTATTACTGCTGCAAGCTACAACGGGTTATTATTTATTTAATAGCAGTGTCCCCACAAGTGTAGGTCAATTAATCGTTCCAAAGATTGAACTACACTTTTTTTATAATTCAATTATTTTTATATTTATGGCGATCGCGTTATGGATAGAGCAAAATTTTACGCGCAAATATTCATCTCATTGAGCGTATTATTTTTTTGTATGGCAAAAATAAACAACGCTAGAGGTGATGAGCTAGCGTTGTATTGGGGTGCAATTAGTGGGATTGTTGGGTATTGGCTGCCTAGTCCTAATGGGAAGTGATTATGGTTCTTTTCTAGCTATCAAAAAGAAAGTAACAATAGCACTAAGCAAAGCTAATAAAATTCCTTTTGGATCGCTTAAAAGTTGAGGGTTAAAAACAAAGGCAAGAACAAAAAACAGAATAATGCACATAAGAGCGATCGTCATAGTTTTCTTACTCATAGATTACCCGATCGCTGTTGTTGGATGAGTGCTAATTTAGCTTCTAGAAGTTCAATTTTTGCCTTGAGTTGGATGTTTTCGATTTCTAGTTCCTCTAAGCGATTTTGTTTTTTTGATTGTTCTGCGATCGCTTCCTTAAAACCTTCAAGTTTTCTAATGTCAGATATATTCTGAGTATATAGACTATTCGTATTCAATTTATGACCTAACGATTGAGCGAGTAACATAGGAACATAGCCTAAATAATGACCCCTATGATTATAGGCGTGTCGTAAAGCATGAGGAGTAAAACCATATTTGCGCCTTAAAAACCATCCGCAAGTGTCCGCAGTACAGTTAAAAGAACCATAATTGTCACCTTGAAGGGCTAGAGGTCTAGGAATATCGGGTAAATTCATTGGTTGAATAATGCCAAATTCCTCAATCCAATTTTTGCCTTGAGGAGATAAAGGCATAGCGATCCGATACCCTGTTTTTGTATTGTGCTTTATGCATAATAATTTTTCTTGATTTGAAGGGTCTAAAATTGCAGGAACGATTAAATTTCTTTCTTGCCTTTGTACCTCGATTTCAGAGCCTTCGTCTAGACTATCTACTACAATCCATTCTTTATTTTTAATAGTTACTGGCTTATCCCAGTTGGCAATATTCCAGGCCTCATGAATCCTTAATCCGTATATAGCTAAAAGGCTATATAAAAATTGCCATTGATTAAGTCGATAGTGAAATTGTTTTCGAGTTCTTTTACTAGGCTCAAAACCATGATGAAAAATGAATTCAATCTCGCGATCGTCTGGTTTGTATCTATCTATTTTTACAGGATTATTTTTCTTTTTCAGTTTTTCAATTAATTTAAAATATTGTTCTTTATCAAAATAATCGCAAAAATTGTACAAAGTATTCAAAGCGTTTCTTCTTGAAGGGGAATCGGGAATTGTCAAATCGACAATTTTTTTAATTGTGTTTTCATCAAAAGGATTGTCGTTTTCTTGCGCAACTTTTTCTAACCAATGATGATTTAACCGCCATTGTCTTTGTGGGTATTTAATCTTTTGCTTTTCTTTAAACCAATTTTTCTTGTATTCTTCTAGTTCCTTAGTAAAAGAAAGATTTTCGATCTTCTCAATTTTTTTGTTTTTCTTTAAAAGGCGATCGTACCAATCAAAAGAAAAGTTATCAGCAATCAATTGTGTGGTGACAAGCTTGGCAATTTGTTCGGCCCGTTCGATTCCTTTAGCGGTAAACTTACAACCACAACCGCGCTCTTTTTGTCCCTGAAAGTTAAATTGAAGGGTAATGCTATGACCCGATCGCTTAAGTTGGCAGGTTTTTCCGTGTCTACCATCTTTTTTAAGACGCATATTGACTTCATCTAACGTTTGTGTTAGGTAAAAACTGCCATCAGTAGAAAATTGTCCTGAAATAAAATCGTCCATTTTTCCCCTTACTTTTCCCTTAATCTAAAATCAATTTCCGGTCATGAATTGATTTTAGATTAAGGGAAACTGATACGCAATGCTTTTGGGGAGACAACTAGAAAAGAATCTGTTTTTATCGCAAGAAGTCTATTTGAGAAGTTTCGCTCTTCTTCAATAAGACTTTCCCTTACTTTTTCCTTAATCGACACCATTTTAAGGAACGATCTATCGACAAACTTCAAAAAATCCATCGACAGACCGTTATCGACAATCAATCTCCGACCGGAAATTGATTTGATTTTTTTCCTTAACCATTTTCCTTAATCCATATTTGATTTGCGATCTCTTGTCTTTCATCACTCAATCTGTCATAGGTATCACCTATAGATTCATAGGTAGCCTTAGCACCTTTTTTGTTCAATTGGGCGATCGCGCTAATCGCTCCTTTGGCACTATAGATTTTTGCCTTACTCAAATTTTCCGTCCAGACGCGGCCGCTCCAAAATTTCTCAATCTCTATCCCTTCATCCCAATAAATGATATACCCGTCTTTTAATTCCCTTAACTGCATTGGTGGCATTTTTTCGGGTAAGCGATCGCTTATATCGATACCCGTTTTCTCAAACAGCTTTTGTTCTAAATAACGATTTTGCGCTTCTAAAGAGTTATTAGCTTTCTCTACCTCATTGATTCGACCTTCTAGTTTTATATTTAGTTCGTTTGCACTTTCATAAACTTCTTTTAGCTCTTTCATCTGATGATTGTCTTTATCTGCCATTCTAGAAAGCAAGCGATCGCGATCTTCAATAACCAGATTTAACTTACTCTCTAAAACCTCAAATCTACCTTTAAAATCGGGACAAGTCGTTGCAGCCTGCACGCGATCGTCACAAATCGAGGTCAATTTTTCATCAATAAGTACATATTTCGATTGCAATTCATTAATCTGTTCTTTAAGGCTATCGAGTAAATTTATCGAGGCATTTGAGGTTATCTCAATCCCCAAAGCTTCTAAAACAATTCTTTTGGCAATTAAACCCGTAGACTCATCCTTTTGAGCTAAGGCCTTTAATTTATCCATCTGGTCATTTGATAGCGAAAACTGTACGGTGTTAGGGCTAGGCATAATTCATAGGGCATAAATAGATATACCCTATAATAACCGATACCCTATGAAATATCTATAAGCATAGGTTATATATGAATTATAGGTTATCCCTATTGATGCCCTATTGACAACCTATGAGTATAGGGATATCGTAGGGCTATAGGGCAATAACCTATAAGTACCTACACAAGGAAATAAAACCAATGGATAGAACCCCGATTGTGATTTCGGTTCACTCTGACTACAAATGCGCCTATGACGCATTACAAAGACTATGGCCTACGTTTCGTATCACTGGCAACATCAAAGAATCTAGCACGGGTTACGGCTTCGTTCTGTTTACCTACGAACAAGATTTTAAGAAGATGATTAAGTATGACCTAAGCCATATGCTCTAAATAAATAAGCTACCTATGAGTTATAGGTAGCTCCCTTCTCATCATGGGATGAGAACATAAACCCAATACCAATCTTACCATCATGGATGAATTTCAGCTTACAACCGATCTCGCTTGTGATGTCATTGAAGCGATAAGAAATCATCTCGCTTATCCTTTGATGGATAGCGAGAAAATTCTAAAAATGCGACTTCAATGCTATGACGATGATGCTTTTAAAAATTCCTCTTTCCACGGCGATCGCGCCCGTGAATCTCTTAATAAGGTGCTAATGTTCTTAGTAACTTATCTAAGGAATCCTACTGGGGATAATTATTACTGGCTCAACAATGCCTTAAGCGATCATCGATGGGCCCTTAAAACTCATCTAGAAGAGGTGACAACAAATGAGTAAAATCCATTGGGCCATAGTCGATCGCGATAACCGCGTTGTCGGTCGTTGGGAGGGAAATTATCACTATGTCCCTTGCTACGAAAAATATAAAGACGCAAAACTAGACGCGATCGCCCGTAAAATTCCCAATTTCACGATAGCTAACGCCGTCTGGGCCATGCAGTTACCTCCAAGTCCTCACTCGCAAATCTAATTGTAAAACCTTATTGCACCGTCAAACCATGACGGTGCTTTCTTTTTGGCTTGTGTTTGCCTAGGGAGAGAAAATATCAATTAGATTTGCGCTTTCTCTTTCCCTTTTGATAAACTCCTCAAACTGTGCGATCGCTTCATCTTCTACCGTTTTATAAAATTCATCTTCATCCCACTCAGGAGGAGTAAACAAAGCGATCGCGTCCATGTGGGAAATCTCTAATAACTTTTGAGCGTGTAGGCTAATTTCGCTCCAATCCCAACAGTGTTCGATTGCGTCAACATAATCGGATACAGACATCAATCCATCGCGATTGCTAGGGTAAGACAATAAAATCGTCCATCCGGCAATACAAGCTACCGTTCCGCAAGGGTAAGAATCAATTTTATGAGTACCGTAACCCGACTCAACTCCAAAAGACATATTAAAAGCCTCTCGATGTTCTTTAATATGCGCCAGTACCTTTTCAGCTAGTTCAATATTCATTGCTCTACTCCTTTTAACAACGGTTCGCCTAAAGTGTGATGAGCGATAAATCCCTCGAAATGGATGTCATACCAAAAGCCGGCCATATTAAATTGAGTATCTATTTTGTAAAGAATGCCATAAATTCTACCGATGCTATTGTGGGGAATGGTAGTAGACTTAGCATCCATCATGACGAGATCGCCGATTTTAAATTTGGATTCTGTTGTTGGCGGTATCCAAGCGGCTTTAACTCTAGAAATTTTCGTTTTCCTTTTCATAATCCTCATCCTCATCTACAATTTCAGCGTCTTCTTGAGTTCCGGTTAAAGCAGGTAGATCGGGAAACATGGCCGGATCTGTATTAATTCCTTGCGCTTTCATAAAAGTTGAAACAGTTTCCCAAGTAGCGCGCGCTTTCTCAGTTTTTGCAATTAACTCTTCTAGTTCTCTTTCAAATTTCCAAATCTCATCTCTAAGATTTCTATACTCTTCAACTCCTTTGGTTTTAGATGATACTTTTGCTCTTAAATCTTCTAAAACCTCTTCCCAATTTTCCCCATCTTTTACAATTGCTTCTAACTCAATACGCTCATTAGAATAATTGCCTAGATTAGTTAATTTTGAATAACTAACTTTGGTGATTTCTGCCATGGCTTTATCTTTTAACTCTCATAAATGATTCGAGTGTTTGTATTTCTTTTTCTATTTCTATCTGCATTCCTACTAGATCGGGGTAACGTAATGTCAATTCATGCAGCCTTTTATTAACGGCTTTAGTATGGGCAAATAAGGCAATGACTAAATTCTCAAGCCTTGTAATCCGTTTTTCAATATCGCGATCGCTCATAATAAACCCTTATTTTAAGTTGCGAATATTTTCAATTACATTTTCTAAGTAGGACCAGGATTCTACTTGAATAAATCTTTTCCGATCTTGTTGTTTTAATTGCCGATATCTTTCATAGAGAGAATACCGTTTGACAACAACAATAAACCATTGTTTTTCTACTACGATGCTTGCTTTAACCTTAATAGAAGTTTCAAGTTCATCGCAATAATTTTGAGCATTATCTTTCTTGTTAAAAATGGCAATTACTGCATACACGTCATTTACTTTCCTCTCTCACTTTTACAGGCAAAGGAATTAAATCATCAACTACAAGAATTTCGTCTAAAGCTTCTCTCAAAGCATCCTTTCCTTCTAAAAGTCCTTTATCAAATTCGATTGGCACTTCAAGAGTTCTTAAAGAAGCATCTAAAAATGAATAAAGGATTAATAGATCCATCCCATTCATGCTTAATTCAACTCTGATTTTTGCCAAATGAGAAACAATCTTTTTTCTAGCTTGTTCTTCGCTTTTATTTGTGTTCATTTAATCTCCTTTAACACTTTCTCGATTTCCTCTATATCTTGCAAACCGCGCGTAAAATTATTCTTTTGATAACCGACATAATCTAAATTAATTTTCTCAATTAAGAAATCGACTAAAACATACAAGTCAGTTAATAACTCGATTCGTTGAGAAGCATTCTTTTCTTTGAGCCACTCTTTAATTTCAGATGGTAAATACACCTTGAGATTTTTGCGATCGCCACTAAAACGAATGCGCGGCCGCAAATTAGATAGGGAATTCTCGTGTACTGGCATAAATTAAGGATGGTTAAAAATTTGAGTACGTAAAACAGCAAGCTTTTTAGGTAGCAGAATGTAATCGGTTTCTGTAATGAGAAAGTTCTTTCCAAAACAATAACTTTCAAGATAGGTTTTTCTATTTGGAAAAGAAACATAAGGATAAGGCCTTAAATTATTGACCAGAATTAAACGGAAATCCGGTTCAATCCCCATTGTTGGCAAGTCTCGAAATAGAAATATCCTACGACTGGCATTCATCGCATTTTCTCCCCAGATGAATCTAATTTTTGTCCGACATTACTGGGTTAATCTGAATTTTCCCAGTCTTAATCTTTCTTTACATCCTCTGACAATCATTAAAA
>JBOFLQ010000197.1:0-9176 GCA_051657945.1 Xenococcaceae cyanobacterium
AAAGATAGTCCATTTATAAACAAATAATCTATATAAAATATTCAACTTACCAATACCAAAAAAGATAGTTAAAAGTCAAAATTATTCATTGTAAGTAGAATTGATTTTTTTTAAATTGTTAATAGTCAAGCACTAAAGACAAATTCATCTAGTCAAACAAACGGGAGAAAATTATGTCTATTGAAAATGCCAAAGCTTTTTACGAAAGAATGACTACCGATGAAGCATTCCGAACCCAATATCAAAATGCAACTACTGATGAAGAACGTCAGGCAATTGTTGCGGACTACAAATTTACACAAGAAGAATGGGAAGCTGCATCTACTGAAATTATAGATGTTCAAGACGATGAAGGCGAAATTAGCGATGCCGAACTAGAGTCTATTGCTGGTGGCTTCGCGGTTACTATGGCATATGGTGGAGGCTTTCTTCCTAAAGATTATAGTTGGCTACGGCGGCGCAAATAAAACTGACTCAAATTTAAGGCAATGACGTGAATGATTAGCAAGAAAAATATGTCTAGTTGACTATTAAAATTACTTTTTCAACAAAAGAAGAAAACAGAAAACAGGAGAAAATTATGTCTATTGAAAATGCCAAAGCTTTTTACGAAAGAATGACTACCGATGAAGCATTCCGAAGCCAATATCAAAATGCTACTACCAATGATGAACGTCGGGTAATTGCTGAGGATTATGAATTTACGCAAGAAGAATGGGAAACTGCATCTGCTGAAATTATGAAAGTAGCAGATGCTGACGGCGAAATTAGCGATGCCGAACTAGAGTCTGTTGCGGGAGGATCTGCAACAACATTTATTCTCAATGTTCCAAGGACTATTTATGGTGGCGGTATATTTCCCTCTAAATTTAGACGTTAATCAAGTCAATTTATACTAAAGGCGATCGCGTAACTGATAAGCAAGAAAACTTTGTCTAGTTGACCATTAAATTTACTCTCTCAACATAAGAAGAAAACCGATGACCGAAGAATACCAGCGAACTACTTATGCCGTTTGGGAAATTACTTTGAAATGCAACCTTGCTTGTAGCCATTGTGGTTCGAGGGCTGGAAAAGCAAGAAGCCAAGAACTTTCGACAACAGAAGCCCTCGAGCTAGTTCGGCAATTGGCTGATGTTGGCATCAAAGAAGTCACTTTAATCGGTGGAGAAGCATTTATGCGTCCCGATTGGCTTGAGATTGCCTCCGCGATCGATCGTGCGGGTATGCTTTGTTCTATGACGACTGGAGGCTTTGGTCTTTCTTTAGATACAGTTCGTCGTATGCGAGATGCAGGAATTAGAATGGTTTCTGTTTCTGTTGACGGTTTAGAAGCAACACACGATCGCTTACGTGGGAAAAAAGGTTCTTGGCAGTCGGGAGCGAGAACGATGCGCTATCTTAAAGAGGTAGGCATTCCCTTTGGTTGTAATACTCAAATAAATCGTCTTTCTGCTCCCGAATTTCCGCTTATTTACGAGCATCTCCGCGATTTGGGTTTTTCTGTATGGCAAATTCAATTGACCGTTCCAATGGGTAATGCAGCAGATAACGCAGACATTCTACTGCAACCATACGAGTTATTAGACCTTTATCCAATGTTAGCTCGTGTCACCAAGCAAGCGATCCGCGATGGAATCAAAATTCAAGGTGGTAACAATATAGGTTACTATGGCCCTTACGAGCGACTGCTGCGCGGTGGTGGGGAACAATGGTCATTTTGGTCTGGTTGTGGTGCAGGGCTTAACTCGCTAGGAATTGAAGCAGACGGTAAGATTAAAGGCTGCCCTTCTCTTCCTACAGCTGCTTATACGGGTGGCAATATTCGCAATCGCTCTTTAAAAGATATTGTCGAGAATGCAGAAGAATTAAAATTTAATCTTAGTGCGGGAACTCCTCAAGGAACAGAACATATGTGGGGATTCTGCAAAACTTGTGAGTATGCCGAACTATGTCGTGGTGGCTGTAGTTGGACGGCTCATGTCTTCTTCGATAAAAGAGGCAATAATCCCTATTGTCATCATCGCGCCCTAACTCAAGCCAAACGGGGCATTAGAGAGCGAGTTTACACAAAAGTAAAAGCCCAGGGAATTCCTTTCGATAATGGTGAATTTGGTCTGATTGAAGAACCAATTAACGCACCTTGGCCAGAAAACGATCCACTTCATTTTACGAGCGATCGCATTCAATGGCCAGATAGTTGGCAAGAAGAAAACAAACCTACTTATTCTTTAGCAAAATGAATAATGTCGATAAAACAGATAGTAATTCTTTGTTTGTAGAAGAACAAAATGTTTTAAATCGAGAAACAAAGAATTTAGAGTCTTCGGAAAGTAATTCAAGCGGTCGATCGACTTCGACCATTCTTCCACGTTTTGGCTGGCAAGACAAAAAAGCTTTTTTCAAAATTTTAAGAAAAACCAAACGTGTTTTAGATTTTGCGGAAATAAATATGACCTTTGATTAACACCAATTTAATTATGAATCTCCGCTCGTAATTATAAAGACTTCAAAATTGGAAATTCTATTAGCTGGACTGTTAACTTTAGGGTTTAACGCAATGTTACTAATGCAACCTGCGCGATCGTTACTAACAGTGCAACAATTTCCGTCTCAACCATCAACAACTTCTAAATCTTAGTTTCAAAGAGTTTGGATGAGCAAATACACTTATATTGGAGATGATGCTCGAATTTTAATGTATATTAATTCAGTAGGCAAAGTATTTGGAAGTTTTGCAGCAGTGGGCGATAGTGAAGAAGCCTCTGAATTTGCTCAAATTAGTGGTAAACATGACGGCAATAAGTTTCAAATTGTTTTTACTCGTCCATCAGGAATGTCTGTTTTAATTTTAACAAGTAACCTAATTAAAGCAATCGCGAAATGGCAAAAAAGTAAGGAAGAGTTTTTGATTGCTGGCGAGAAAGTAAGACATCTCTATAGCTTTACTTTCAAACGCATAAAACCGCAATTAATTAAATTCACCAATTAGTTAAATTCAATATTTTAATATTGAGATTATTTATATTTTTGATTAAAATTTTAAAATTTTTAATCATTTTTTTGTATAAATCTAATTTTTAGAGATAACAAATAAAGGATTTTTTAGTCACATTTTTCTAAACAAGGTTTATAGTCATCAAAACATATTAATTTAATTATTCATAATCAAAAATTATGTTGTTATTTTAATTTTTTTTATAAATAAATTTTAAAATTTAATAGTTTATTTAAATTATTAATATTATTATATCAAACGTATCTTTATTATTATACTGAAGTAACTTACTTCTTAAGTATTTACTCAAAACAAAAAAGCTAGTTAAAAGAAAAAATTATTCATTGTAAATAAAATGTAGTTTTTTTATTGTTGATAGTAAAGTACAAAACACAAATTTATTTAACTACTTTAAAAAACGTGTTTCAAAATAGAAGAGAAAATTATGTTGATTGAGTATACTAAACCCTCAAACAAAAAAATGACTACAGAGCGAACATTCCAAACTCAACAATAAAATAGTAATACTGATGAACTTCTTGTTATCGCTGTAAACTACGAATTTGCAAAAGAAAAATGCAAAGCTGCAACTGCTGAAATTTTGAAAACAGAAGAAGCTGACGGCAAACTTATTGAAACTAGATTAAAGTCCGTTGATAAAAAAAGGATTTATTTCAAGAATGATAAATGGGCGCAATTGGCGTTTGCCTTACCCCCCTACTTATTTTTATTAATCAATTAAAGGCAAATGGTCAACGCGATCGCGTGACCGATAAACAAGATAACTTTGTTTAAATGTATGAAAGAAATGAAAATCGCTGTCATCGGTATAAAAGGATTACTATTTTTCGGGATAACAAATTTGACTTTGGCAATGCCTGTGGATGAACACGGTTTTATAAAGGATGCGAATAAAGAATTGAACGCAGTGTATCAAGAGGCGCTTTCGGAGTTTAAAGATTCGCCCGAAATAATTAAAGATTTAAGGGAAGCCCAGAAAGCTTGGATCGTATTTAGAGACAAAAACTGCGAAGTTGTTCAAAATGTGCCATTGCAACGTCCCTATTGCAAGTCAGGGATGATTTCTCAAAGAACAAAAGAATTAAGAACACTTATAAGTGAGTATAAAGAAAATAAAAAACACTCTAACTAATAAATGTGATGCCTAAAAATTTAATGAACCAAATGGTATCGTCGGTTATTTATATTAGTTAAAAATGTTTTTTCATATTTATTTTTTAAAAACTCTCTAAGCGATCGAGATTTAGTTTTGATAAAGTAATAAATATAACAAGTTTATTTCATCAGTTAATTAAGTTTGTCGGAAACTATAAAAAAATTATTGTTTTTGCTTGGTTTTTTAAAATCTTTCTAAAAGCTTAGCTTCGAGAATTTTTTTTTAATAAAAGATAACAAGTTACTAAAACATTATTATTTTTCCTTTTTGAAATTTTTTACTGGACTAAGAGTAGTTATTTAAAATACTGGCGCGATTGTTTATGAATAAAACTAAACTTTTACAGCAATTAGAAGCAATGACCGATCGAGAAAGAATGCTTCGTATGTACGAAATTGGTCGGATGGCAGCAGAAAATACTGCGATCGCGCAGACGATCGCGCATTTATGGCAGGGTAATTTTTACGAACGTTTTTTGGCGATTCAATCTTGTTATGGTAGTGGTAATAGCTCGATCGCCATGCAGGGTTTACAAGATTCTTCAAGTTTAATTCGTTCTAAGGCAATTAAACTGATTCCTATCATTGGCAGCGATGTGGAAGTAAAAACTGCTTTAGCTGTTGCTTCTTTTCAACAGCGTCTCGCTATTATTACCAATTTAGTCAAACGTCGCCGTCAAAATTTAGTAGATGAATTTTTCGATCGCACTTATATTCAAAACGATCGATCGATTCGATTATTGCCATTAGCTTCTAGCGCTACAGTAACTCGTCATCTCGATCGATTGCTCGATCGCGCGGGATATGATGATTGGTATCGTTTGTCTCGTCGTCATCCCGATTTAGTTGCAGATGTAATTCAAAAGAAAGCAGAAACAGCGACAGATTTGGATAATCAATTGATTTACCAGGCGAATGCAATTTTACCCAAGCTAGCTGAATTTTGTCCCGAAAAAGCGCTTGATTTAGTCAAAACTTTATTGCGTCACGCATCTTTATCTCGTTTGAATTTACAATGTTTGGTCGATCGCCGTCCTGTGGAAATGGCAGACCTTATTTTAAAATCGAAAACGAGGGTAGATATAAATTTTAGCCGGGTAGCGCATAAATTAGAAACAGAACAAGTTGTCAAACTCTTAAAAAAACACAACTGTTGCTTAGATCCTTGGTATTTTTTAAAAAAACTCAAGCCCGATCGACGAGAAATTATTTATGGAGAAGTCAACCTCAGTTGGCGTGACTCGGAAGGAAAATTAGATCCCGAAATTATTAAACTATTACCCCAATCTTTACGCATTCAAGAAGCTAACTATCATCTCAATCTTCCCGTACTTTCAACTCGTCCATCCCAACGCTTGCCATACGCTACATTTTTGCCTTGGGAAGATGCTTTTGCAATCTTACAACCCTTTATCAAAAATCCCGATCCAGATTTACGTATCGCTGCACTCTCAGCATTAGTAAGAGTAGTTCGCTACCAACGCGATCGCATTCCCGAATTACTAGAATTAATTAAAGCCAGACGCAACGAACAAGATCCAGTTCGCAGGGCAATTGTTCGAGGATTGGTAGATTTACCCCCTAGTATCTGGAAATCTTCCGATCTAGAAAGTCTCAGCCAAATTATCGAATATGTCTTTAATGCAGCCGATCTTTCTTATGAGACGGCTGCTAGTATCGAAGATCTTATCTGTGTCATTCTACCGTTTCATCCTGGTTGGTCTATCGATTGGTTGGCAAAATTGGTTGAAAATAGAGGACAATTGTATGGTTACAATTTTAGCGATCGACTTGTTAATGCAGATATAGTTAGAATTGCGCCGATTTTATTACCAATTTTAAAAACTTGGGAAGTACCAGAAAGACAGGTAAATTTGACTACGATCGCGATAAGTTTAGGAAGACGCTTACAGGTTTTTGATGAATTAATCGATATTTTAGAACGAATAATCAGATCGAGTCCCGATCTTTCAATATCTTTGTTAATACTATTTATTTTCGATCGATTTAGACGCGATCGTCTGAATTCGATTATTCCTAATTTAATTCAACAAGACCCCAGTTATATCACGCAATCTATAGTTTACAACTATTTGCATCATCACCGTCAGGATTTACTTACTCCATTTCTAAGACTAAAAGCATATACAGGTGATTTCAGCACGAGACAAGTTGGTTTTGTTCCTTATTTTGGCAAGGGATGTCATCGTTGGAACGTTCGCCAACAAGAAATTTTTGCTAACACTCTTCAAGAGGTTATTCAAAATAAAATGCGAGATTTTCCTGTTAAAAAGGCGATCGAACAATTATCAGCTTTACCCGCAGTTTATCCCCAACTTTTGATTCAATTAGCTTCTCATACAAATACCGACTTAGCCGTTCGAGATCTAGCCTTGCGCGCCCTGTCACAATTGGATGGAGAAGAGGGAATCCCCACATTACTAGAATCATTTGAGGACAATCGCGATCGTATTGCTATTTATGCTTTACGTCCTCGTTTGTTGCAAATGTCTGACGATAGCGCTTTAGAAATTTTGCGTCGAGTACCATTAGAAAAAGTAACTGTCGCCAAAGAAGTTATTCGCTTAATCGGAGAATTACCATCAGAAGAAGCCTATCGTGAACTAATTGCCACTAATACTAGAAATTTACATCGTGATGTTAGGGTCGCTTTGTTACGTGCTTTGTGGGAACATTTGGAAAGACAGGAAACTTGGCAGATTTTAGAACGTGCGGCTAGATCCGATGACGAAGCGATCGCAATAATGGCTGGACGAACTTCCAGCATTAGATTATCCCTAAATTCGCAACGAAAGCTAGTCGAATTAATTGTAACCGTTTTAAATCATCCAAGTGCGTTGGTACGTAATAATGTATTGCAGCGCTGTCGTCAGTTACCCGTTAGGGATGGCGAACGTATTTTATTTTCCAAATTATTAGCAATGATGAATTCATCGATTCCCGATGAATCAAATGCTGCAATTAATGCTATATTTGCTAGTTATTCTGGTAATAATGCGCCTTTAATCGCTGAAGCTGTAGAAAATTTAATTGACAATCGGCGTGTCTTAGAGCGAATTTTATCGACAATTACAGTATCTCTTTACTACGATCGTCAGAATATCTTATCGATCGCCCACTCGATTTTAGAAGTTCTCGCGATCGATCCAATTTTAATTAATGCAAGAGTAAAATTAGCCGTTCAAATTTTATCTCCTTTGGAATTAATTAATTTCTTTACTCAAATAATCCAAAATAACGAACTACATCCCGAAGCATTAATAGAAGCATCTAATTCTTTAATGACGCGATCGGATTGTGAGTATGAGGATAACTCAGAGGAAGAAGAATGTTCCGAATTAGAAAAAATAGAGTTATTATTTGCTCGAAGTAGCGACGAAAGGTTGCTTCGTCTCGCCTTGTCTGCATTAATCGCACAATCTAAATCTGCTTCTGGATGGGATGATACTAAGCGATCGCGTTTACTAAATTATCGTCGCGATCGATCGCCTCTAGTTGCTGGCGCTGCACAGTTTACTTTTTTACCTGATGACTAAAATTGTTAGTCACAAGAACAAATATTGCACGGTTTACAAAAATTATTTTTCTTAAGCTATTAGGTATAGCAAGCCTAATATTTAGGACTGCAATATTAAATTCTCGATCGAGGAGGAGGTAATTGTATATTGGATAATATTTAAATATTACCAATCTTCAGGCATAATAGCACAATCGACTAGACAACATATACTTACTACAACTCTCTTTCAAAAATTATTTGAAGGAGGTTTTTTTATATTATTTGCTCAATTCTATAAAATTTAGTTTTAATTATAGAGAATAATCACAAAGTCAAAAATGTCAGTATGTAAGGTACAAATTTTTCATTGTAACTAAAGTTTTTTTTTTTTAAATTGTTAATAGTCAAACACAAAAAGTTAAGGAGATTACTTCAATGAGTATCGAAGCAGTTAATCAATTCATGCAAAAAGTTAGTGAAGATACTTCACTGCAATCCGAATTAGCCAAAGTCTCTGGTTCTCAAACCGAGCTTCAAAACATTATCGATTTAGGTGGTAAATATGGTTATGAGTTCACTCCAGAGGAACTATCAAAAGAAATCCAATCTCGTCAGAGCGCATCTCAGCAAAGTGATGGAGAAATTAGCGAAAAAGAGTTAGAAGCTGTTGCTGGCGGAATTACTCCCATCGGAGCAATTTTCCTCACAAAAAAAATATTTAAAAAATAATTGACAAATTAATTTGAATTAATTTGCGTAAAAGGTTAAATTCTTATTACTACTGGGACTTCGAGTAAAAATATCGAAGTCTTACTACATCAATCGAGCAAAAAACATTAAAGAGATTCTAACAATAAGTAGTGATGAAGAAATAATCAGTGAAAAGGAGTTAGAGAGCGTTGCTGGCGGATTCCTTATTCCTTTTTTTATAACAAAAAAAATATTTGGTAAATAATTGGTCAATCGCTCTAAGTTAATTTAAATAAAAATTCAATTTTTTTCTTCCTTTAATAGTTATTTAAAGGAAGTTTTTTCTTAAAAATAAAAACTAGCTTATTTATAAATTGTTAATTTAACAATAAATAATTTACTAAGAATAAAAAAGATAGTTGAAAACAAAAATAATTCATTGTAAGTAAAGCTTATTTTTTTTAAATTGTTAAGTGTAAAGCAGAAAAACAACAAGGAAATTTTAACCATGAGTATTGAAGCAGTTAACCAGTTTTTGCAAAAAGTTAGCGAAGAGGCTTCGCTGCAATCTGAATTAGCTAAAGCGTTAAATTCAGAAAACGCTCGCCAAGTAGCTATCAATCTTGGTGCAAAAAATGGTTATACGTTTACTTCAGATGAACTGTGGACAGAAATAGAGAATCGTCAAAATGAATTTCAACAAATGCATAATGATGGAGAAATAAATGAAGAAGAACTAGAAGCTGTAGCTGGTGGATTTACTCCTCTTGCTGTTGCTGGTTTAGCTGTTGG
>JBOFLQ010000198.1:0-2052 GCA_051657945.1 Xenococcaceae cyanobacterium
GCTTACCTACTTTGGGATATGGCAGGTTACAGCGTTGTTCGCGACATCCTTCACTTACTTCCTTATTCTGCTTCCTAATTTCTACAATTTGAAATTTAAGTAATAAAACTTTATTCAGGAGTATCAACCATGGAAACTAGAACTCGTCCCAGCACCGATTTACCCCCCGTTGCTAATGCTTATAACGGCAAGGATCGCAATGCTTTCTTATTTGGCTTTAATCCTCAAGCAGAACTTTGGAATGGTCGCTTAGCGATGATCGGCTTCCTCGCTTACTTGCTCTGGGATATGGCAGGTTACAGCGTTGTTCGCGACATCCTTCACTTGCTTCCTTATTCTGGTTCTTAATTTCGACAATTTGAAATTTCAGTAATAAAACTTGATTCAGGAGTATCCACCATGGAAACTAGAACTCGTCCCAGCACCGATTTACCCCCCGTTGCTAATGCTTACAACGGTAAGGATCGCAATGCTTTCTTATTTGGCTTTAACCCTCAAGCAGAACTTTGGAATGGTCGCTTAGCAATGATCGGCTTCCTCGCTTACTTGCTTTGGGATATGGCAGGTTACAGCGTTGTTCGCGACGTTCTTCACCTAATCTCTTATTCTGGTTCCTAAGTTTTTGGACTTTGTCCATTTAAGTGCTAAAAATCCACTCAATTTATTCAGGAGTATCGACAATGGAAACTAAAACTACTCGTCCTAGCACCGATTTGCCCCCCGTTGCTAACGCATACAACGGCAAGGATCGCAATGCTTTCTTGTTTGGCTTCAATCCTCAAGCAGAACTTTGGAATGGTCGCTTAGCAATGATCGGCTTCCTCGCTTACTTGCTTTGGGATATGGCAGGTTACAGCGTTGTCCGCGACATTCTTCACTTAATGTCTTATTCTGCTTCGTAGTCTTTAATGATTTAAAGGCTAACTACTTTAAAAATGCGGTAAAGTCGCTAGCCACTTTCTAGTCTCTTGAAAAGTAGACGCTCATGCAGCGTCTATTTTTCTTATCGAACGATTTGAATTTGTAATCTTTATGTCTTGAATTATAGACCTAGAGACAATTCAAATCTACAAAAAAATCGCGATTGTTTAAAAAAGTTAACAGTTAAGTTTTTGGAGATTTATATATGCGATCGGGCGAGCGAGTGTACGATGTAATTATTATTGGCGCGGGTCACAACGGTTTGGTGTGTGCCGCCTATTTACTAAAAGAAGGCTACAGCGTTTTACTTTTAGAGCGGCGATCGATTCCAGGTGGTGGGGCGACAACTGAAGAAATAATGCCAAAAGAAGCGCCTGGTTTTAATTTTAATCTCTGTGCGATCGATCATGAATTTATTCATTTAGGCCCTGTCGTTGAAGAATTAGAATTAGAAAAATACGGATTGGAATATCTTTTTTGCGATCCTGTTGTTTTCTGTCCTCATCCAGATGGAAAATATTTTTTAGCTCATCAATCGGTAGAAAAAACTTGTTCCGAAATTGCTCGTTACAATGCTAGAGATGCCAAAAAATATGCAGAGTTTATTGATTTTTGGCAGCGTCTTTTGAAAGGAATTATTCCTGTTTTTAACGCACCGCCAAAATCGATAGTCGATATTGTAGGCAATTACGATGTAGCCAAAATAAAAGATTTATTCTCGGTATTGGGTGCGCCAAATAAAACTCTAGATTTATTTCGTACCATTCTTACTAGCGCCGAAGATACCCTCAATGAGTGGTTTGATTCGGAATTTCTCAAAGCACCTTTAGCCAGACTCGCATCAGAAATGGGAGTACCTCCGAGTCAAAAAAATCTGGCGATCGGGGCAATTATGATGGCGATGCGTCACAATCCAGGTATGGCTAGACCGAAAGGGGGAACGGGTGCGTTAACCAAAGCATTGCTTAATTTAGTAGAAAGTCATGGCGGTGAAATTTTGACCGATCGATCGGTCAAAAAAGTTTTAGTCGATAACGGTAAAGCAGTAGGCGTACGCACACAAGACGGTCAAGAATATTTTGCCAATCGAGGTGTAATTTCTAACATCGATGCCCAGCGTTTATTTTTACA
>JBOFLQ010000199.1:0-7146 GCA_051657945.1 Xenococcaceae cyanobacterium
CCTTCTAGATAATTGGCTGTTTCCTCCATCTCCCCCTCATAAGCTACGCATTGGTCAGGGGAGTGTCGTCAACAGCCGCGCATTCTTCCCACACCAAATCAAAGATTATGGTGTGGGGCTGCTGCTGCAAAAGCTCAAAGGAGGAGCTGAGGGTAGAAATAGTTCCGCCCTTTGAATGCTTCATCCCTTATCCTCATTGACGACCACAGGCAAGTTAATAGGTGGAAGTAATTGACCTTAAACTTCTACTGCCAAAGTTTTCAGGCGTTGCTCCAATGGTTCGGGATCGTCGCCCAAACAAATACCCAAACCTCTGGCAGTTTTAACTAGGGTGTCTCCAGGATCGACAGCTCGATAATCTTTGATAGCTTCGGCGATAGGAACACTGACGATTTGACGATTTTGCCAAGTGACTACGCGATCGTATCTTTCTTGAGCAATTAATTCCACTGCTGCCACGCCAAAAGCAGAACCGAGGATGCGATCGAGAGGAGAAGGGATACCGCCTCTTTGTGTATGTCCTAAAACTGTTACTCTAGTTTCTGCACCACTTGCTTTAGTAATTGCATCTGCCAAATACTGACCGATACCGCCCAATCGACACTCACCAAATTTTCCTATTTGCGCGATCGAATCTCCCGATTCTGTACAAACTGCTTCGGAAACTGCCACAATTGAGTAATGTTGTCCCATTGCCTGACGTTTTTTTATGTGCATACAAACATTCTCAATTTTGTATGCAATTTCAGGAATGAGGATAACGTGAGCGCCGCCAGCAATACCAGCATTGAGGGCGATATGTCCCGCATCTCGCCCCATAACTTCGACGATCATGACGCGATTGTGACTTGCTGCGGTAAAGTGGAGGCGATCGATCGCTTCGGTAGCAATATTCACTGCCGTATCAAAACCAATCGATCGCTCGGTAATTCCGACATCGTTGTCGATGGTTTTGGGTATGCCAATTAAATTCATGCCTCCTTGTTGGGCGATTTGGCGAAGAATCGCCAAACTACCGTCACCACCAATACCAATCAAGGCATCTAATTTGAGTTGATGGTAGCCATCAATAATTTCTTGCGAGCGATCGAGTACCGTACCGTCTGGCATAGGAAAAGCAAATGGATCGCCTTTATTAGTCGTTCCCAAAATTGTTCCGCCCATCATTAAAATCGGCTCGACTTTATTCATATACAAGTGCATTGTTTGGGGAGGGCAACTCATCAATCCTTGAGTTGCCTTACAGATTCCCAATACCTCCCATCCATAAATACCGATCGCACACTGTGTAACGGCTCTGATCGCTGCATTCAAACCAGCACAGTCTCCTCCACTAGTTAGAATGCCGATTCTTTTTTTGTTGCCCATCTTCGAGTCTCTATCTTTCCATAACCCACACAATCTATTGTTCTTTGCTTTGGAACTTTTGAGGCAACAGTTAATTAATTCTTTATAGGGAACATTTTTTGGCGATTGTCAGTTGCAGAATGCCCAATAACTTTTTAGAGAATATCTTTTCTGTCATAAGTTTGCAAAGAAAAGATAAAACAAGTTTTTTACCACTCGGTATTTACTTCTATTTTAAAGTCTTGTATTTTGAGGCGATTGCCAATTTTTCATCAAAACTTATTGATAATTTCATAATAACTTTAATCTATTTTTCAAAAAAAAATTGAAAATAAAGATTAGCCAAATAATCAAAATTTAAACAAGTTTTGTATGGAAAATTTTATGGTTCATTACTCCAAGTTTTTTCAGCGTTTACTAATAATTTTTGCTCCTATAGTTAGCATTCAAACTATAGTTTTGTTACCAGTTCGCGCTGACGAACCAGTAATAAATTTAGATACGCTCGATTTTACCTCGACAGCAACGGCTAAGTCTGATGCTATCTCTTTACCAGTCACTCCAGGCAAAATATTTAGCTTTAATTCGTCTGGACTTTTAGCGATCGATAGTCTTAATAAACAACCAGATGCATTAGATATAGTTACTAATGCCAATGCGATCGCCAGAGCTACTGATAATGCTTGGGCTAGCGCGGCAGCAAAGGGCGATATTCGCTTTTTGAGCGAGCCAACTTTTACAGCTCCTCTTAACTGTAATTTTGGTAATATTTCCATTCCACTTACTACTACTGCTTCTTGCAATCAATCGATTTCTCAACTTGAAGCACAAGGCGATGATTTCAGTGCTTTTGTAGATAGTAACAGCGAAATTCAAGGTGAGTTTTTAGTAGGAGCTGGTGAAACTTTTAGCTTTAATTTTTTAGCCTATTTAGGTTTAGACTCTAATGCCGATAGTTCGCTAAAGAGACAGTTTTATACTACTGGCGAAGTGTCTTTTAATTTGTTTGATTTTGACAGTGGAAGTATACTTGATTCTTTCTTACTTTCTGCTAATTTAGATACTCACGGTAGTGAAGATTTCTTAATCAAACCACAAGCAAATAACAATCTTCAATTTAACGAAACATATGCACCTTCTTTTAATACAAATAAAGGTGCTGAATCAGCTTTTGCGGTAATTGAAGGAAATTATTCTCGTCAATTCGATAAGCAAACTCGTCTAGTTTTAGTCGGAACTAATACCAATACGATAAAAGCTACACCAGAAGCTTCTAACATAGTTGCCATGCTCTTTTTCTTTGGCGTGTTAGCTAGTCTAGGAAAAAAGAACCGGTTAGAAGCTAAAAACTAAAAAAGATTTGAGACGAATAAGGATTTCTTCCTAAGCGAAAAATTCGAGCGGCGAAATTAAACAGCCAATTTCGCCGCTCGAATTCACAATTTTGAATTGGAGAGAATCTCTTTGTTTGATTATTCTTAAGCTAAGTGTCTTTGCAATACCGAGCGCGGCGCTTTTCGAACCCGACATAAAATTGTCTGTTGCCCCAATTTTTGACAAGCTTCAAAGCGGTGACATCCAGAAAAACCGTAGTATTTACCATCTACTTCGAGAACGTCGATCGGTTCTTGCTGTCCAATCTTCTCGATCGACTCCATCAAATTTTTTACTTTCGCTCCATCGTTTTGTCGGTACAACGGACGGTGAATCTGATTAATGGGAATTGCTTCAACACGAATCATAAAAATCACATTTTAAATTTACTACTATTTAAAGTGTAGTCATTATGAGTATGGATTGACCAACAAATTTAGTAGCAATTTAAGTAGTTTTTATGGCAGATAGCTGCTATGTGAAAGTAATTCATCTTTAAATTGGCGACGATTGCTCTTTCGTAAGGACATTTATTCTAAAACCAAGCCAATTTCTCTAACACCCTGACGCAATTTTTCTGCTTCGTGCGGATTTTGTGACTCGTGCAAAGCGATCGCCGCCTTAAAAGCTTCGATACTCTCGCTCATCTTGCCAAGTTTGTAAAAAGCTACCCCTAAATTTTGATAGGCAGAAGCATAATGAGGATCGAGTTCAATCGTTTTTTGATAGGCGGCGATCGCTGCGTCTATTTGTCCCAAAGCTTTTAAAGTCATGCCCAAATTATAGTAGCCAACTACAAAGCTAGGATCGATTTGAATTGCTTTTTCGTAAGCTTGCTTGGCTACTTGCAATTCTCCTACTTCTAATAATAAATTGCCTAAATTATTGTACGCCCCCAATTTGAGTTGAGGTAAAATTGGTTGCGCGATCGCCTTTTGATAGAGATTGACTGCTTTTTCGTAATCTTGTTGATGAGTGTAAGCATTGCCCAAACTATAATACAATTCAAACAATACACTTGGTTCTGCTTTGTTTGATTTCAAACCTTTTTTGAGCAATTTAATTCCGTCTTTCAACTGACCGATTTGTAAGTATAGCGCGCCCAACTTACTACATACATAGGGATCGTTTTGGTGGCTAGCGTAGAATCCCTCCATCGCCAATTTAGCGCGATCGTATTTATTAAGGGCGGCGATCGTCTCCGCTTGATAGCCATAGTGAAGCATTGCTACAGGAGATAAATCCACTATTTGCCAATAGGGTTCTTTCTTTTTTAGTTCGATAACGCTGTCGTCAACGATCGCATGATAGGGACGCGCAAATTTGATGTCTGGGTGATTGCGAAACAAACGAGAAACCAGAGAATAAGGACATTGCGCTGCACCTACTTCTTGCCTGATTAAATTTACAACCAAATTTTTTTCGTCTGCGATCGCAGTTTTAATTAAGGGTACGATTCGATCGCTTAATACTTCATCCGCATCTAAAACCAATACCCATTCTCCTGAGACATACTTTAACGCTTCGTTTCGCGCCGCCGAAAAATCGTTGCACCATTGATAATGATAAACTTTCGCCCCTAATTGTTCGGCTATTTCTACAGTGCGATCGCTAGAACCAGTATCGAGTACTATTATCTCATCAACAACATTCTTAACGCTATGCAGACATTGAGGTAGAGAATTTTCTTCGTTTTTTACGATCGTGCAAAGGCTTAGTTTATTCATGAGCGATAAACAACCATTTTTTAAAGAACTAGATTTTGGTGCAAGTAGCGTGAATTATAACTTGAAAGATTTATAGCAGCGAGGACAGAGGTATCATCAAAGCTAACCCCAGACAAAGTTTTAGCAAGCTGACCTAAATATTTTCAATCTTTTAGGTCAATTAAAGTAATAGTGTTAGAATTATTATTGACTTAATCGCCAACAAAATAACGGGATGTAGCGCAGCTTGGTAGCGCACTTCGTTCGGGACGAAGGGGTCGCAGGTTCAAATCCTGTCATCCCGATTTGTTATTGTGCAGTGACTAATTATTTGTCGTTAGAAACAAAATAATGTCATTGTGACAAGCTGTTTGCTCTCTTCGATCGCGATTCCTACTTTGACAGCTTAAGCTTTAATATTCTCCATTAGTCTGCCGTAACTCCATTAATGGACGTTAACTCTATATTGCTTGGCATATTTTTTTTGCGCTTCTTCATAGCCAGGAATTTTTTCTTCTGCTTTTGCTTTAATTTCGCTTTGAACTATCTCGCGCATATCTCCCAGTTTGGGCAAAACTATGCTTCCTGCTCGATAAGTTTTGGCTAGCAGAAGCGATCGCCCCTCTACCATTCTTCCGAATCGCGAACTAAACCATCACAGAAAATCCCTATTTTAGCTTTTTTCTCAAAAATTTACGATTATATTGGATTTATTGGCATTACTTCGATCGTTTGATGATTTTAAATTGGTTATGAATAAAAAACACTTCTCGGAACGGGATATTTGTACGAAGTTTATTACTCCTGCGTTAGAGAAGGCAGGTTGGAATGTGCAAACCCAGATTCGAGAGGAGTTTTCTTTGACCGAGGGACGAATTATTGTTCGGGGTAAGCTACATACTAGGGGCAAGAATAAACGGGCAGATTACGTGCTGTTTTATAAACCCAATATTCCGATCGCCGTTCTGGAAGCTAAGGATAATAATCATTCTGTTGGAGATGGGATGCAGCAGGCTTTAGAGTATGCAGATTTATTGCAAGTGCCGTTTGTTTTCAGTTCCAATGGCGATCGCCTGTTGTTTCATAACAAAATTAATACTGATGGAGTTATCGAACGGGAAATCGAATTTGAGGCAATGCCGTCACCAGAAACTTTATGGGGGTTATGGTCGCAACATCAGGGTTTGAGTGAAGCACAACAGGAAATTGTGACTCAGGATTATTACAGTGATGGGAGTAATAAAACACCTCGCTACTATCAGCTTCTGGCAATTAATAAAACGATTGAAGCGATCGCCCTTGGACAAAATCGAATTTTGTTAGTCATGGCGACGGGGACGGGTAAAACCTTTACAGCGTTTCAAATTATCTGGCGGTTGTGGAAGTCGCGGACGAAAAAGCGGATTTTATTCTTAGCCGATCGCAATATTTTAGTAGACCAAACCATGACCAATGATTTTAAACCGTTTGGTTCGGCAATGACCAAAATTCAGAAGCGACAGGTGGATAAATCATATGAAATCTATCTCTGTTTGTATCAAGCAGTGACGGGGAATGAAGAAGAAAAAAATATTTATAAACAGTTTAGTTCTGACTTTTTCGATCTGATTATCATAGATGAATGTCATCGAGGAAGCGCAGCAGAAGATTCAGCTTGGCGGGAAATTTTAGAATATTTTACTTCTGCAACTCAAATCGGCTTAACAGCTACTCCCAGGGAAACTAAAGATGTTTCTAACATCGATTATTTTGGCGAACCGATTTATACCTATTCCCTACGTCAAGGGATTGATGATGGTTTCTTAGCCCCCTATAAAGTGGTGCGGATCGAGATCGATCGGGATTTATCGGGGTGGCGACCAAATAAGGGTCAAAGGGATAAGTATGGCAATGAGATCGAAGATAGGATTTATAATCAGAAGGATTTCGATCGCTCCTTAGTACTGGAAAGGCGAACAGAATTAGTAGCCCAAAAAGTTACGGAATTTCTCAAGCAAACTAACCGTTTTGATAAAGCGATTGTCTTTTGTGAAGATATCGACCACGCAGAAAGAATGCGACAGGCTTTAGCTAATGCTAATAGCGATTTAGTTGCCAAAAATTCTAAGTATGTGATGCGAATTACGGGAGATAATCCAGAGGGAAAAGCAGAACTGGATAATTTTATTTTTCCTGAGAGTGTTTATCCTGTCATCGCCACGACCTCGAAGTTAATGACCACAGGGGTAGATACCAAAACCTGTAAGTTAATCGTGTTAGATCGGCGCATTCAATCGATGACCGAGTTCAAACAAATTATCGGTCGGGGAACGCGCATTGATGAAAACTATGACAAATTTTTCTTCACGATTATAGATTTTAAAAAGGCGACGGAATTATTCGCCGATCCTGATTTTGATGGCGATCCAGTTCAGATTTACGAACCTAAATTCGATGATTTACCCGTACCACCCGATGAATATAAATACCCCGAAACCAAGGGCAAAAGCGATCGCGTGAAAGAACTAACCTTTTGGGGTGATTGGGGTACAGACAATGACGATCGTCCCAAACGTTATGTAGTCGCAAATGTGGAAGTAAAAGTTGCTTTGGAAAGGGTGCAATATTACGATGCCGATGGCAAATTAATTACGGAATCACTCAAAGACTATACTCGCAAAGCTGTCAATAAAGAATTTGCTTCCTTAAATGATTTTTTACGGTGTTGGAGTGATGCAGA
>JBOFLQ010000200.1:0-3787 GCA_051657945.1 Xenococcaceae cyanobacterium
AATAATGCTCAAATATTCAATTCAATTGCTCGTTCATTATCTCAAATTTTGGGATGTTCCAGTTCCTTATGTCGATCGATATTCTCATCGTAAGCGATCGCATTTCTTTTGAATCATACTTCAATTCAGCAACGCCAAAAATCTATGTCTTCAACTTGACGGCGATTTGCCTCTGCTAGGAAATCATCGTCTTGAGTAAATAGAACTCGCTGAAGTTCTGTGGCGCGATCTAGTATTTTAGGATCGGCAAAACCAATTCGTTTATCTTCTTGAACGGTAAGTACATCTATTCCTCGCAGACGCAATCCGTTAGTAATTGCCCGATGGACATTCTCATCCATATACAAAGCAATACTCATTCAATGATTCCTTCTTGGCGGAGTCTTTTAGCTAATGGGGATTCTCCTGCTTCTTGTCGCAATTTTTCGGCATACTCAAACCGTTGTTTAAGATCGGCATCAATCTTTTCTTTGTTATCCCAATAGTAAGCTAAGGCGGAATAAATCTTACTCATACTGAGATGAGGATACTGAAAGTGTAATTCTTCTGGACTCCATCCATAAGCCCGTACAGAAGTAATGAGTTCGACTACTTTCATGGATGTACCTTCAATAAAAGGAACATCGCGATCGCCTAGTAAGATATGTTTGTATTCGGTAGTTATTGTTTGGCTCATAGTGATTCATTAATCAATTAATAATTGGTTGTGGCTATATTATTTTTGCTGATTATAGCGCTTGATAGTGATGTCGTATTTCATAGCGATCGCCTTCCTATCAACTTAGATTTTCAATAAACATACATCTCTTGCCAGCACATCAAAAACATGATTTGTGAAGTTTTACTGCCGCTAGTATATAGAACCTATTTATAAGTCGTCGAGTCAATATATTCGCGCCAACGACTGATTAAACCATCTTGAAAATCAACAGCGATCGCATCATCAGCTTTACTAACTTTACCAGTCGCATTTTCTTTGTCTTCCCAGTGCCACTCTACAAATGCACAGTTACCATCAACAACAATCCGTCGAATATCGATTTTCACTTCCGAATAAGCCGAAGTATAATCGAGGACTGCTTGATGAATTTGTTCTCTTCCCACCCAGCGATCGCCTGGAACGATAAATTCTCCATCGGGTAAAAATAAAGAAGCAAAACCCTCGGCATCTCCTTTAATCCACGCCTTAGCCGCTTGGGCGATCGCGGCTTTAATTTGTTCTTTTGTCATCAATTTCGCTCCTTGTTGTCTGCAAAAATCTCTTGAGTTTTGATGTTTGAGAGAAACTTGAGAGATTGCATAAGCAGTCTGAGAATTAACTAGTCCAATTGCCTCGATCGCAATTAAGCAAAAACAGATTCGACGCAGATTTAATTTTCGTGTCTTCGCGATCGCCATATAATAGCTATTATTCTTTGGAAGTAGCTTGCTCAATCGTAAAACTAATTTTCTGACCATAGGAAATCTCAAGGGTATGACCATCTGGATCTCTAATAAATGCCCAGTAGCCGACGGGATATCCATCATCTTTTGGTTCTTCGATAAGAAGATCTTCCGATCGAGCTAGCTCGCAAAGATCTTTTATTTCTTCGCGAGTCGTACAGGCTACACCGAGATGCCCTATGGGCAAGAGTTGGTTGTCTACTTTAGGTACTTCAATTAGCACGATTGCAAAAGGACGAGTTAGATCGCTAAGCCATGCAACGTCAGATTTAGTAGCGAGATCGGTACGACGGTGAACTACTTGCATTCGTGCATACTTAGCGTAAAAAGCGACGCTTGCATCTACATTACTTACAGGAAGTGCTATGTGTGTCAATCCTCGATCGGACATCATAAAAATCCTCCAACAAGAAAAAGTAAAAATTTTGCCTTTAAACTTTTTCCTTATACTCTTTAAAGCTTAGCTATAAGCAAGATAAATTCTAAACTTCGATCGGTATTAATTTGCTGGCGATAGCTTCGCTGTGCTTGGAAACGCGCAATCGCAATCGATTAAATCGTTAAAACAACCTGTAACGTTAGCTTATTTAGAGATCTAGAACGATCGTCTTCAGGTCTGGGACGGCTATATCGATACGGAAGAATACACCAGCAAAACTTGCACGGCTTGCGGACATATTCATCAAAAGCTAGGCGGGTCTAAAATCTTTAAATGTCCACATTGCGGACATACTTTACCACGCGATTTTAACGGTGCTTTGGGAATTCTCATCAAAGCTTTGTCGGATACGACCTTCACTTTTCAAGGTGATGCTATTGTTGTGCAGTGCGATATATTATCGCGTTGTTACGCATAAATGTATCAGTAGGTACGAATTATGGGTTTATCTCGATCGGTGATTTCTAGTTTAATCGTTATAGTTACGTCGTTGTATCTGACGTAATCTATCCTAGCATAGATCTAGAAAAAGCCGCCCGCATATTGCGGGGCTTTAAACCCAAATTTACGGTAATTTCTTCGCTCTCTTCTATCTTGCGAAACACGACAAAATTGCGCCAATCTTTCCATTGTTTTTTTGTGGGCAAGTTCGATCGCGCTTTAAAAATCCACCCATAAAATGCACCGCCAGCAGTGAAGAATAAACAGCAAATCGACTGGCAAATTTATCCTTGGGATTGACGATCGCAATGGTGGCACCAGATACAATCGTGACAATACTAAAGGTAAAGCTAGCGATCGCAAGTTAGTTGGCGATCGCAGCAAATATAATTACTTCACCTCGATGGTTGTTTGGGAAAAATGACAACGCGCGAGGGAGTTTCTGCGATCGCCGTGCAAAGATAACGATCGCTAAAAAGGGTAATTTCAGCAAAACTCTCTCCAGCAAAGATGCGATAGTGCTGAACCACCTGTCCCGATTCAGTATAATGCAGTAATCTAATTTGACCAGATTCCAGAGCAAAGAAAGCCTGAGCGAGATCGTTTTCTAAAAAAAGAGTCTGTCCAGCGACCTGATTTTCATAAGTAACTCTCTTACTGACGCTTTCAGCAATGAGTTCTAAAAATTCCATATTCGATCTACGTTATCCTTCTCAGTAATTACAAAAACTAAAAGTCGATTAATATCTATTAGCTTCATCTATTAACTTGAAAAAACGTGGAGTAACAGATGAGATTTACCTGAGAAATATTTTTAATGAGATCGATCGAGATTTCTTTTTTTTCAGTAGCGATCGCTTTTCTATCTTTTTAATCCATGCGATCGACTAAATGTCTTCCTATTTGTAATGTATTAGCGATAATCGTTTTGGAAAAATGAATATAATTTTAAAGATAGTGCTTGTTTGAGTGTATCAATTCCCAAAAATAACAACTACTAAATTTTTGCCAAACATCCATACAAATTTATCATTATTAATAAATGAATACAGAGCAAAATATAAATAAAGACCGATCGTTTACTGAAAGTTCTATCTTAGAAAAATTAAAACTACTGGCAAAGATGGCGTTAATAGAATTCGATCGCTTGAATAAAAATGATTCTCTCTATGCTTTTTTCTTTTGTATTCCACCAGAAGGAAATTTTGTTGAGCCGCTTATAATGTCGGAAAATTAGTTAGAAAAGATTGCACAGTTCTATGTCGCTCGAGGTTATAAAACTTTTAATGATTCATCTTTAAAGATGATGAAAATGGCATTTCGCTGGAATACAGGGGAAGATTGGTTTATTCCAAAAAATAATTTATCCGAACGAGTTAATCAAATAATTATTCAAGCTATTAAAGAAGGGGAAATAGAACTTTTTGACGGTCAAACAGAAAAGTTTTGTATAGAAGCTCTTCT
>JBOFLQ010000201.1:0-30219 GCA_051657945.1 Xenococcaceae cyanobacterium
ACGACTAAGCCTTCACCTTTGATGACAACAAAATCTAGTTCTCCTTGTGCTAGCTTAAGCGGATCGGTATTAATTTCAACATCGAGATTATCGACGCGATCGAGTTGACTGGTAAGTCCTATTTTGGCAACTTCACTTAATGCTTGTTGGCTCAATGTATCCAAGCCGAGATCGGGAAGAAAATTTAAGTCCATTATTAAACTTCAAAAAAAATTGTTGACACCTAGATTTAATTGAACTCAAAATTTCTAATTTACAAATCAGTCAGTGGTTAGGGAATAGGGAGTAGGGAATAGGGAATAGGGAACAGGGAGTGTGGCGGCGCTTTGTATAACGGCGTTCTGTATTCGGAGGTAACGGACGTATCCACGCCTTACGAGGAAACCAGCAAGAGCGGCACGGCTTCGCCTACGTTATCCGCGTCTTGGGAGTGTGGGGAAAAGTAGCCCCCAGAAACTGAGGGTAAACAAGTAGCGGGTAGCGAGTAGCAAATTATTACTTATTACTTATTACTTTTGAATGCGTGACTTTTGACTTTGCCCTCTGCCCTCTGCCCGGTGCAGCGTTGCCCATTGCCCCATCGATCGTAAACATCAAGATTTATTGCTCTAGAATTATCTTTGTCCGATTTAAATGGGAGATTAAACTTAAGTCGTTCTCTTATCCTTTCCTTTTTAAAATAAGCAGAAGGGAGAAATTTATGAAATTAGCTTACTGGATGTATGCAGGCCCCGCTCACATTGGCACTCTTCGTATCGCCAGTTCTTTTAAAAACGTTCATGCCATTATGCACGCGCCATTAGGCGATGATTATTTTAACGTCATGCGATCGATGCTAGAGCGGGAGAGGAATTTTACTCCAGTAACTGCCAGTATTGTCGATCGCAATGTTTTGGCACGCGGTTCACAAGAAAAAGTAGTCGATAATATCACGCGCAAGGATCGTGAAGAGAATCCCGATTTGATCGTTTTGACTCCTACTTGCACTTCTAGTATTTTGCAAGAAGATTTACAAAACTTTGTCGAGCGCGCTCAAATGGACTCCCAAGGCGATGTTTTATTGGCAGATGTCAATCATTATCGCTTTAACGAGTTGCAAGCAGCCGATCGAACTCTAGGGCAAATCGTTGAATTTTACATCAATAAAGCTCGCAAGAAAGGAAATTTACCAGAAGGTAAAACCGAAAAACCTTCTGTAAATATCATTGGCATTTCTACTCTGGGCTTTCACAACCAGCACGACTGCACCGAATTGAAGCGGTTGATGGTAGATTTGGGTATTGAAGTTAACGAAGTAATTCCCGATACTGCTTCGGTTAACAACTTAAAAAATTTGCCCAGAGCGTGGTTTAACCTCGTTCCCTACCGCGAATTGGGTTTAATGGCTGCCCAATACCTCGAACGAGAATTTGCCATGCCCTACGTCGATATCGCACCGATGGGAGTAGTTGAAACCGCTCGTTGTATTCGCAAAATTCAACAAATTTTGCACGATCGAGGAGCAAAAGTAAATTACGAAACATATATCGACAATCAAACTCGGTTCGTTTCTCAAGCTGCTTGGTTTTCTCGCTCGATCGACTGTCAAAATTTGACGGGTAAAAAAGCTGTAGTTTTCGGCGACAATACTCATGCGGCGGCGATGACTAAAATCTTGGCAAGAGAAATGGGCATCAAAGTCGTTTTAGCTGGTACTTATTGTAAGTACGATGCCGATTGGTTTAAAGAACAAGTGAGCGAATATTGCGATGAAATTCTCATCAGCGAGGACAACGCCGAAATTGCCAACGCGATCGCTCGTCTCGAACCGGCTGCTATTTTCGGTACACAAATGGAACGTCATGTGGGTAAACGTTTGGATATTCCTTGTGGTGTTATTGCCGCACCAATCCACATTCAAAACTTTCCGATCGGTTACAAACCTTTCTTAGGTTACGAAGGTACTAACCAAATTGCCGATTTGGTTTACAATTCCTTTACCTTGGGAATGGAAGATCACCTTTTAGAAATCTTCGGCGGACACGACACCAAAGAAGTAATTACTAAAGGTGTTTCTGCCGATTCCGACCTTTCTTGGACGAAAGAAGCACAAACAGAATTGAATAAAGTACCAGGTTTCGTGCGTGGTAAAGTCAAACGCAATACTGAAAAATTTGCCCGCGATCGCGCGATCGGTCAAATTACTTTAGAGGTAATGTATGCAGCAAAAGAAGCTGTAGGCGCTTAGAGCGGGCAAGGGACAAGGGGCAAGGGGCAAAGTCAAAAGTCGTAGAGACGCGATCTGGCTCCCTACGGGAGAGCTTCGCTTTCGCG
The DNA here is from genome assembly GCA_051657945.1 of Xenococcaceae cyanobacterium. Classification (GTDB taxonomy): domain Bacteria; phylum Cyanobacteriota; class Cyanobacteriia; order Cyanobacteriales; family Xenococcaceae; genus CAZJTL01. Next base: position 2,314 of record JBOFLQ010000201.1, read on the forward strand.
TACAGTTGCAAAAGTCAAAAGTCAAAAGTAACGCGGCACACTTACTACTTGTTTACCCTCCGCTTCGGGGGGCTACTTGTTTACCCTCAGTTTCTGGGGGCTACTTTCCACGCTTCCCCTATCCCCTATCCCCTATCCCCTACCCGATCATATTCTCTAACGCCAATACATCGGGAATACAAAGTAAATCCGACTCTCTTTTAATCAAACCCTTTTTTTCTAATTTAGTTAAAACTCTGGTAACCGTCTCTCTTGCCAAACCACTAAGACTACTCAACTCACGATGAGGTAGATTGGGAATTTCTGTTCCTTTTTCCCCTTCTTTGCCTTGTCCTTCCACTAAAAACAAAATTGCGTCAGCAACGCGAGAAGTACTGCTTGCTTCCCTCAACTGCAACCTACGGTTTAACTGCTTGAGTCGCCTAGACATTAGTTGTGCCAAACGCAAACCCGCTTGCGGTTCTTTAGTGACTAATTCGACAAAATCAACCGCTGGTATTCTCCCAATTTTCGTTTGAGTTAAAGTAATTGCATCGGTAGAACGGGGCGACTCATCTAAAGCTGCCATTTCGCCAAAAAGTTCTCCTCGACCAATAATGTTTAAGGTTACCTCTTTACCATCCATGTTGTAGGTACGAATTTTAACCCAACCGTCCAAAATAAAATAAACAGAACCGCCCCAATCATTTTCTAGTAAAATAACTTGATTGGAAGGATGTTGGCGGGTAACAAAATGTTGGGCAACTTTTTGTAATCCTTCTTCTGGTAGACCTTTTAAAAAAGGAATAAAGTTAATTACCTTGGCTAGATCGCTATTATTTTCCTGTTCTTGGTAGCTGTATTGTTCTTGCATAAGCCTTTCACTATATTTTTCGAGCGATATTAATAAAAACAACTGTGGTTTGTATCACAAGTAAAGCACATCAAACTTATCGATCGACAGGTTGTTATTACCAGTAAAAATTGTCTCGAAAAATATAGGGCTATACTTATGAATGAAACAAAAACTTTAAAAATCTATCCTGTAAATTAAAGATTCAGTAAAGTTGCCTATTTACTATAGAAATATGTCCGTAAATTTGCTTAGAATTAGCAGCGTAAATATTATTTTTGATAAACATTTATAAACTGTGATTCTTCAACCGAAACGATTAGTTGATTTATCGGCTAGGACACAGACGCTTAATAGTAATGTGCCGAACTATATATTAGAACCAGAAAAGGTTCATAATTCTGTATATAGTAAAACCAAGCGTTTTATCGATATTTGTGGTGCTTTATTAGGATTATTAATTACTACCTTGTTAGTGCCAATTGTTGCGATCGCAATGCAATTAGACAATCCAGGCCCACTTTTTTACAGTCAAATGCGTTGTGGTTTAAATGGCAAACCATTTCGAATTTGGAAATTTCGATCGATGGTCGTTAATGCAGAATGGCAAAAACACTTAGTAAAAAATCAAGCAACAGGTTATATATTTAAGAATAAAAACGACCCGCGTATTACTAAAATCGGAAAGTTTTTACGTCGCACCAGCTTGGATGAATTTCCACAATTCTGGAATGTCCTCACTGGAGAGATGAGTTTAGTTGGTACTCGTCCGCCAACTCTCGATGAAGTAGAAAAATATGAAGAATATCATTACCAGAGACTGAGGGTTAAACCGGGAATCACTGGAGAATGGCAAGTAAAAGGACGTTCTAACGTTAATGATTTTGATGAAATCGTCCAGATGGATTTAGATTATCAGCGCAAATGGTCTCGTTTCTACGATGTTTATTTAATTTTCATGACGCTTAGTATAGTCTTTTCACGTAAAGGTGCATATTAATAGGGGATAGGGGTTAGGGGTTAGGGAATAGGAAATGGGGGTGTGGGGAAAAGTAGCCCCCAGAAACTGAGGGTAAACAAGTAGCAAGTAAAAAACGGCTGTTACCTTCTGCCCTCTGGAGGCGGAAAAATCGGAGGACACCTCCGATTTGTTTATCCGCCGTCCCTCTGCCCTCTGCCCTCTGCCCTCTGCCCTCTGCCCTCTGCCCTCTGCCCTCTGCCCTCTGCCCTCTGCCCTCTGCCCTCTGAATTATGAACATTCCAAATACGATTACTTTTTCTCGTCTGTTGGGATTGCCGTTCATTTTGTATTTACTGTACGAACCCAACCAAAAAAGTCGTTGGATTTGTGCAGTTATTTTTGCGATCGCTGCTAGTACCGACTGGTTAGATGGATACCTAGCACGCAAACTAAATCAGGTTACGGAATTGGGAAAATTCCTCGATCCTCTAGTCGATAAACTCCTAGTACTAGCACCGTTACTATCCTTAATCGAGTTAGGACAAATCCCCGCTTGGGGAGTGTTTTTAATTTTAGGAAGAGAACTGGCGATCGCAGGTTGGCGAGTTAATCCTCAATTAGCAGGAAGCAGCGAAATTAAAGGCGCTAATTTCTGGGGAAAAGCGAAAACCGTCACTCAAATTATTGCCATAACTTTGTTAATTGCTCCCGTTTCCCCCCTCGGAAATACGATTGCACTTGGTGTTTTTTGGCTTGCTGTCGCCCTTACTTTAATCTCTGGACTGATTTACGTTCTTCCTGCCAAACAAGCCCCCACAAGCTCAAATGCTTGAGAGAATTTCATCGTCGGTAGAAAAATCAATTTCAGCGCGCTCACGCCCAGAAACCAAATAATCATTTTGAAAAGAATCTTTTAAACCTGAAACCAAATCAAATTCTGGTTGCCAATTTAAGTCATTTTTGGCTTTCTGTACCTCAGCGAAGAAATGTTGGACTCGGATCGGGAAGGCTTTACGCTTGCCAAAATCAAAATTTTTGGGATTGTAATAAACTAGTTTGATTTCTTCAGAAGATTTTCCCGCAGCTTGGGCGCAAGCACGCGCCAAACCAGTAAAAGTAACATAGCGATCGCCCGATATATTATAAATTTGTCCGCTCGCTTTTGGATTGTCTAGCACTTGCGCCATGGCGGTGGCTAAATCTTTGACGTGTCCGAATTGAGTGATATGCAATCCTTCACCAGGGATAGGAATGGGACGATTTCTGACAATGCGATCGAAAAACCAAGCTTCTAAATCGTTATAATTTTGAGGGCCATAAATATACGTAGGACGAACCGAAGTCCAAGGTATACCCGATTTAGCCAAGTAAGCTTCGGTTACGTGTTTTCCCTTATGACGGCTGTTGGGATCTACTGAATCGCCTTCGATGTGAGGCATTTGTTCGGATTTGAGATAAACTCCCGCCGAACTGACGTAAACGAAATGTTTGACTTTATCTAAAAATATTTCGACTAAAGGCTGAGTATCGCTTAATTCTCGACCATTATTATCAAAAATTGCATCAAAGCTTTCATTGGCTAATTTTTCTTTAAGTTGACTTGGATCGGTGCGATCGCCGTGTATTTGTTGAATGCCTTCAATTGGTGCTGACTTCTTGCCGCGATTGAATAATACTACTTCGTGACCTCGTTCGATTAATACTTTTGTTAAATAAACTCCAATAAAACGAGTTCCACCCATAATTAAAACGCGCATACAATCTACTCGCTCATAAACTATTCACACAAAAAATCTTATAGCAATTAGCACTCAGCTAAAGTGCGATCGGCACCGAGTGAAACACGATCGAACTACATATATTTATATACAACCGCACCAGTAATTTCTCGATTGTCTATTTCTAGTAAACCTTCAGCGTGTAAATTGGTGAGTAGTTTTTTAATTTCTTCGATCGATTTACCCGTAGCCAAAACGCAATCAGCAACGGAAATACCTTCTTGGCTATCTTTTGCCAATTGCAAAATTATTTGAATATCCGATTGCGCTGGCGGTTTTGACAGATTTAGATTAGAAATGTTCATCTGTTGCTCTTCAAATCTCGAAGTATTTTGATAATTATTTTTTTGATTATTTTCCTCGGCTAATTTAATTACTACCTGCGGTACGTTTTGAGTATTATAAGGATAACCATTTAAAGCACTATACTTACGGTTTTTCTCTTCAACCATGTCTGGAATTAGTGCCAGATCCACAACCTGACCTATGCCAAAAAACCCCCAGGTAAATAACCATAAAAAACCGCTAATATATTTTCCAGCATAAATACGATGAACTCCAGCAGCACCAAATAGCCATGTCAGCCATAGGAGATAAGCAACCCCTGTATTTCTCATATAAAATTTCCCTTTTCATTCGATCGATTTAGGGCTTTCTATCTAGTATATTGTTCTAGGCGTAGCGATTGTTTAGTTATTAAAGAATAGGGGTTAGGAAATAGTAGCAAGTGTGCTGCGTAATTTTTACGCGGCACACTTGCTACTTGCTACTTATTAATTTTGCCCTTTGCCCTTTGTCCCTAACTAGAAGCACTAGTATAAAAACGTAAGGCAAATTTCCAAAAATATTTAGCTACAAAAAACAGCGATATTGCTAAAAGTACCGAACCTCCAAGCAAAAGATTTGGCGCTCGATCGAGCATTGCTTCGGCGGGTACGGTAGTCAAAAAAGCGACGGGAATGACAAAGGTAAAAAAGACTCGATAAGAGGCTGGATAGGCAATTAAAGGATATCTTCCCGCTTCTAAAAAACCCCTGAGTACTTCAGTCACATTGTAAATTTTGACAAACCAAATACTAGTAGAACCCAGCATAAACCATAGACTGTAGAGAATTATAAACCCAGACGCGATCGGAATTGCTCCTTGAATGTAATTCTTAAAACTAAATCCAAGTCCACTACCTGCATAAATAATAATAATCGCGCCAAACAATAAATCTGGTACACCCCAGGGAGAGACACTACGAGCCGATACCCAAAATTGACTGTCGATCGGCTTGAGCAAAACAAAATCTAAAGTACCTTTTTGAACTTGGTCTACAATCCGATTGAGGTTAGGTACTAAGAAAGTGGCAGAAAAACCTTGTAATAAAGTAAATACACCCAAAACCAGCATTGCCTGTTGCCAATTCCATCCCTCAAAGGTATAACCAGTACGATAAAACAAAAACAAGCTAAAAATACTACCCGCTAAGTTAGCAAGACTGGAAAGACTGGCAATGAGAAAATTTAAGCGATATTCCAATTCCGCCGCGATCGAAGTACTCCAAAATAAATTTAATAGCTTAAGGTAGCGATGCATAAAGAGGGAATAGGGAGTAGGGAATAGGGGTTAGGGAAGAAATTATTATTTGCTACTTGCTACTTGCTACTTGCTACTTTAAACTTTACGTGATGCGCCAAGATAGAGTTCGCCGATTTTGGGATCGTTTAATAAATCTTGTCCCGATCCTTCAAAGCGATCGCGCCCATTTTCTAAAACGTATCCTCGATTTGCCATCAGTAAAGCTTTTTTGGCATTTTGTTCTACTAGGACGATCGCGATCCCATTTTGCTCGATCGCCTTAATTTGCTCGAAGACGCTATTAACTAAAATAGGAGATAGCGCGGCTGAAGGCTCATCTAATAACAATAACTGCGGATCGAGCATTAATGCCCTACCCATCGCCAACATTTGCCGTTCGCCTCCAGACAGAGTACCAGCCCTTTGACGACGACGTTTGGCAAGTACGGGAAACATGGTAAAAATTTTGTCTTTTAAAGATTTAAGCGAACCGCTACGAATAAATGCTCCCATTTCTAAATTTTCTTCCACAGACAAAGAAGTAAAAACATTAGCAATTTGGGGTACGTAACACATCCCTTTTTGAACGATGCGATCGGATTTTAAGCCAGCAATATTTTCACCTTTAAATAAAATTTTGCCACTTTTGGGGGCGAGTAAACCAAACACAGTTTTTGCTAATGTAGATTTACCAGCACCATTCGGGCCAATTACCGTTACTAATTCTCCTGGCGCAATCCGAAAATTTATTCCTTGCAAGATATTTAAATCTTGAATGTACCCCGCATAAACATTTTCAACTTCTAATAGGTAGTTCATGGTTCATAGTGCTGCTTTCAGCAGAGCTTCGCTAACATACTTTATAGTCATTTGTTGTCGGTCAATAATTTAGACAAACAACAAATAACAAATCTATTGTGGTGTTTTCTGTAAATCGGGACGTTCTTCTGGAATAATTGCCCCTTCTACAGGGCAAACTTGCAAGCAAATTCCACAGTCTATACAAGTATCGTAATCGATCCAATACCAGTCCGTTCCTTTAACATTTTTACCAGGGCCTTCATGAATACAAGCAACTGGACAAGCACTGACGCAATCCGCTACTCCTTCACAAATTTCCGTAACAATTGTATGAGCCAAAACCTGTTCCCTCCTAAGGTTAATTTTACAGAAATTAACAATTAGAACAGATCCTAGCTTAGTTGGAAAAATTTTCGTTGAAAATTATTAACCGTTCGAGATTCAAAAACAATTAATAGCATAGCGAACACAAAACAACCGATCGCTAATAACACTTATTTTTGCTGAATTTTCTTAGTCGCCGCCTGATGTTCTGCTAAAGTTTTACTAAAGACATGAGTGCCATCATAACGAGCGACAAAATAAAGATAATCTGTCTTTTCTGGATTGAGAGTAGCTTCTAAGCTAGCTAAACCAGGACTGGCGATCGGTGTGGGTGTTAAACCAGGATTGATGTAAGTATTATAAGGTGAAGGTGTAGCTACTTGCTTGAAGGTTAAGGGCTGGTCTTTTGTTTGTTTGATACCCAATCCGTATTCAACAGTCGGATCGCTTTGGAGTGCCATGCCTACGCTCAATCTTTTTTGAAAAACTCCAGAAATAATCTGTCTTTCTGGGGGAACGACAGCTTCTTTTTCGACAATGCTAGCGAGAGTGACCCATTCTGAAAGACTGAACTTAGTTTGACTTTTTGCTCGATCGTAGACGGGTAAAGCAACTTTGGCAAAGCGATCGAGCATGACATTAACAATTTCTTGGGGGTTACTGAGGCGATCGCTGGAAATTTTATAAGTATCTGGATACAAATATCCTTCTAAGGTGGTTAAATTATCTGGTAACCAAGGATATTTTTGTTTGGGAATTTGTTTGGTTGCCTTAATAAATTCGTCCGCACTGAAAAAATCCAGCGATTGGAAATACTCAGCCATTTGCTTAATCGACCAACCTTCAGGGATGGTAAAACTAGCTTGCATTACCTCACCGCGCCAAATTTTGCTGGCGATCGCGGGCAGGGAATCATTAGCAGATATTAAATAAGTTCCCGATTTAAAACCGCCAGAGGAGTCTTTTTTTTGCTGCCAGATAGTCCATAGCTTCCAAGCATCAAAAGAACGAATCAAACCTTCAGTGGCTAATTTTTGACCGATTTGATAACCGCTACTACCAGAAGAAACGACAAATTTAATTTGTTTGTCTTTCTCGTTAGCATTTTGCTTTTGAACTAAGGCGGGTGCTGTTGCTCCCTGCCACCAAAACCAAACTCCTCCCAAACCCAGTCCACCAGCAGCTAACACGATTGTTAGCAAAGGTAGCCATGGCGATTTTGTTTTGCTATTCACAGATCTCATAGGCACTTGTTATATGTTATTTGTAATTGTTATCGATCGACAACAACTACAAATAACTAACAACTAATTTTCATATTCCTCAAACAACAACTCTTCTAGAATTGGTTGCAGTTTTTCATCTTCAGGAGCAATTAATTCTAACTCGCCTGCTAAATTGTAACGAGCAAAAAAGAGTAATGGGGTTAAAGGAGTGTAAATTGCGTATTTTTGCTCCTCGTGATAAAAAGTAGCCAGCAATTGTAACTCTTCTGGTTCTAATTTATTATCGTCGTCGTCTAATTCAAGAGTGAGAACTTTGTCATCTTCGATCGGCGGTAGTTCTCCACTGACTGTTAAAGTAAAAGCTGTATGTTTGAGAATCAGATTTTGCTCTGCCAAAACAGCTTTAGCATCGTCAAAAACTTCTTCAATTTCCTCTTTTTCTTCAATTAATACTGCTTCTGGGACTTCTTCTTCTTCTTCTTCTTCATCCCATGCCATGATTACTACTGGCGAATCCACTGGTAGTAGTAATATATAAGTCGTTCCTTCGGATTCTAAAGAATGTTCGATATAACAATCTAACGATCGACTGTACTCGTCTACCAAGGTGACAACTTCTTCGTCGTACTGTTCATTTTCTGAATCAAATTGGGATGATGGCATAACAAAAACAAACGCTGCTTGTCGCGATCGGATCGATTGGTAAATAACAGAATAGTTATTTAAATAAAGTTTCGCGATCTTGGTGGTAAGCTTCAGAATATCATGTCAAGTGTTCTTAAAATTTAGGATTTTTTACTCGATTTATTTACAGAAATTAAAGCAGAAAGCCCACGTCTTCAGGCGTGGATCGAGATGCGATAGCAGCTAACCTGTGCCTACAACTTAAAACTTTATTTTATGTTATTATATTTTATGTAGTTGGTCGTCTACTTAAAACTAAATGTTCATTCTTGAGTACAAGCTAAAAGGTAAAGCTAAACAATATCAAGCAATTGATGAAGCTATTCGAACAGTTGAGTTCGTTAGAAACAAATGCTTGAGATATTGGGAAGATGAGAAAAATATAGGTCAAAAAGACATATATAGATATGTCACTCACTTAAGAAAAGAATTTTCTTTTGTCAAAGAGCTAAATTCTACTGCTTGCCAACAAGCTTGTGAGAGAACGTGGACATCAATTTTAAAATTTTATACCAACTGTAAGAACAAAGTTCAAGGAAAGAAAGGATATCCTAAATATTCTAAACGCACTCGTTCTTTTGAGTTAAAGCGATCGGGTTGGAAATTAAATCGAGATACCAAAAGAATAACTTTTACCGACTGTAAAAATATTGGTGAATTAAAATTAATTGGTACGAGCGATCTATATTATTTCCAAGAATTTCAAATTAGTAGAATACGAGTAGTTAAAAGAGCTGATGGTTATTTTTGTCAATTTATTCTTAAGTTAGATGTTAGAGATATTGTTCCACAATTAGAACCTACTCAAAAATGTGTAGGTATAGATGTAGGATTAAAATATTTCTATGCTGATAGTAATGGAGAAACAATTGATTGTCCAAAATACTATCGTTCATCTGAAAAACGTTTAAATAAATTTAATAGAAGAAAATCTAGAAAGTTTGTCAAAGGCAAAAAACAATCTAACAACTATATAAAAGCTAGAATAAAATACAGCAAAGGACATTTGAAAGTAAGTAGGCAGCGAGAAGAGTTCGCTAAGGAAAAAGCACTCCGCTTAATACAATCAAACGATTTAGTAGCCTATGAAGATTTAAAAGTCAAAAACCTTGTTCGTAATTCAAAACTAGCTAAGAGTATAAATGATGCTGCCTGGTCACAGTTAAGAAAATGGATTGAATATTTTGGTGTTAAATATGGCAGATTAACTATTGCTGTACCACCTCAATATACTTCTCAAGATTGTTTTAATTGTGGAGTGCGAATTAAAAAATCTTTATCTGTTAGAACTCATGTTTGTGAGTGTGGATATTGTGAAGATAGAGATATCAATGCAGCCTTAAATATACTTAAAAAAGCTACCCAAGGGCATTGGGGAAGCTGGTCTGAGCAATTAGATCGAAACGCTTGGGGAGAGAAAACCTCTACTTTAGTTGGAGAAATCCTGCTTGAGCAAGTTAGCTCGTAGAACCAAGAATCCCACGCGCTTATAGCCGTGGGAGTGTCAATAAATTTATTGGTTGTACCAACAATCTTGTTGTAAGTATTTGACGATGGGAACGTCAGTAAGATTGTATTGAAGTGGTGTAATCGTGACATAGTTTTGACGAATTGCTTGAACGTCTGTGGGAAGATCGGTCGGTAAATAGATATGTTCTGGTTGTTCGATATCTTCAATAACTTCTCCCGCCAGCCAATAATAATTTTTGCCGCGAGGATCGAGTCGCTTTTCAAAACTTTCGATGTAGCGTCGCAAACCTTGACGAGTAATTTTTATGCCAGCAACTTCTTCTTTACTAACGGGTGGTACGTTAACATTTAAAAGGGTTGGTTGGGGTAAATTTTGCTTTGCCAATCTCTCGACCAAACTTAAGGCAAAATCCGCCGCTACTTGAAATTCGCGACTAGTAAAACTAGCCAAACTAATCGCAATACTGGCAATACCTTCTAGAGTTCCTTCCATCGCCGCCGAAACCGTTCCCGAATAAAGAATATCGGTGCCGAGATTAGAACCGTGATTGATGCCAGAAAGAACGAAATCGGGTCGATCGCCGAGAACGGCACTAAGGGCAAATTTAATGCAGTCTGCTGGCGTGCCCGAACAAGACCATGCTGTAACTTGAGGAGAAAACATAGAATCGACAACTTCAGCGCGAATTGGTTGATGTAAAGTTAAACCATGACCAGTTGCAGAACGTTCTCGTTCGGGACAAACCACAGTTACATTATGACCTGCTTGAGCCAATGTGTTAGCTAAAGTCCTCACTCCCAGTGCAAACACACCATCGTCGTTACTGACTAATAATTTTAAGGGTTTGTTGTAAGTCATCTTTTATTGATTGTTTATTTTTCGAGCGATCGAGCTGACTTTGTTCGCGTAAACTAATAAATACAAGGTAAACCAATCCTACTTTACAGCTAAGAGTTGTTGGTTCATTGTTCATTGTTTATTGTTCATTGTTCATTGCTTACTGATAACTGTGCTTACTGATAACTGTTCCCTGTCCCCTATTTAAAAATGCAAATTGAAGCCGAACTAAAAGAATTACAACAACAAGCACAACAAGCGATCGCTGCTACTATAACTTTAGATGAGCTAGAACAACTAAGAATCGCTTATTTGGGCAAAAAAGGTCAATTGTCGCAAATATTGCGAGGAATGGGCAAATTAAGTCCAGAAGAACGTCCTGCGATCGGTTCTCTAGCAAATGAGGTTAAAGATTTAGTTCAAGACAATCTCGACGATCGCCGCCAACAATTACAAAAAGAACAGATTCAGGCAAGACTCGAATCGGAAACTCTTGATGTTACTATGCCTGGAGTTTACCGTCCCCTCGGTCGCGTTCATCCTCTCAACAGCACGATCGATCGTATGATAGATATCTTTGTCGGTTTGGGCTACACTGTTGCTACAGGGCCGCACGTCGAAACAGATTATTACAATTTTGAAGCTCTCAATACTCCTGCGGATCATCCTGCCAGAGATATGCAGGATACTTTTTATCTTCCTGGTGACAAATTATTGCGGACGCAAACTTCTTCGGTGCAAATTCGTTACATGGAAAACCACCAACCGCCGATTCGCATCGCTGCACCAGGCAGAGTATATCGTCGCGATACGGTAGATGCCACTCACTCGGCTGTATTTCACCAAGTAGAAATCTTAGTAGTGGATAAAGGCATCAAATTTACCGACCTCAAAGGCACGATTAAAGAATTCATTCGTCAAATGTTTGGTGACAATTTACCAATTCAATTTCGCGCTAGTTACTTCCCCTTTACCGAACCTTCCGCAGAAGTAGACGTACAGTGGAAAGGTAAATGGTTAGAAGTACTCGGTTGCGGTATGGTCGATCCAAACGTACTCAAAGCAGTTGGTTACGATCCAGAAGTTTACACTGGTTTTGCGGCGGGTTTTGGCGTGGAAAGATTTGCCATGGTGTTACACCAAATCGACGATATTCGTCGTTTGTATAATAGCGATTTACGCTTTTTGCAACAGTTTTAAATTTTTCAAGGATATCTCACAAGCTGCGCTCGAAATTAAGTTTACTCAGCACTTTTAAGGAATAGCGATCGATGACTAGTTACGACCCCGATAAACGAAAATTACTGGCAATTTTATCTCACGGTTCGATTTTCTTGAGTTCGTTAATTATTTCGGTTGGGATTCCGATCGCCATTTTGACAGTTAGTGAAGATCCAGTTGTCAAGGAAAATGCTAAAGAAGCCCTCAATTTTCATTTTAATGTTTGGCTTTATGGCATTATTTTTGGCATATTGACTTTTGTATTAGTTGGCTTTGCTTTATTGCCCGTACTATTTTTAATTAGTTGGGTAATGCCGATTATTGCCATAGTCCGAATTTTCGAAAATCCAGAAAAATCTTTTCGCTATCCGTTTATTTTTCGACTGTTTTAATGGCTAAGCAAAAAAAAGTCACTCGCTTCGCTCGAAGGCAGAGGGCAGAGGGCAGAGGGCATTCGGCTGGTTTTTAAAGGGAGCTTGGACTCGAACCAAAAACTTTTCTCCTTAAAAGGGGAGGCTTGTACCAGGTTGGGCAAGGCAGGACAATTCGCAACAAGTTTTGTATCCGACCGATAACCGAACATATGCGCCATCTGCCGACTGACATCACGCCTTGCCCGAAGGGCGGTCAAGAGTCCTTCTATAGGGCAAGGAAACCTTGCCCTATAGTCATTGCTAGTCGCTTACGTTTTGCTTGGCACCTAAATTAAAACTGTTCGTTGTCGCTCAAAGCTGGTGACAAGATTTGAACTTGCGACCGGCTGATTACAAATCAGCTGCTCTACCACTGAGCTACACCAGCAACAGTTTGTCATAATAACATTTTTTTTAGATACAGTCAATAGAAAACTAGTTAATTGCGAGCGATCGAGCCACACAAGAAAAGCAAAGTTAGCTACAAAAGTAGAAAATACTAGGGCTAAAAAAGATAACCGATCGCTCATTATCATCAATAACAAGTGTTACGCCATTTTGCTTTCAATCGCCCATCGTGCTAACTCGGTTCGATTATTGAGATTAGTTTTATTGAGCATATTGGAGACATGGCTTTCTATAGTTCTTTGACTGACATTTAATTTATCAGCAATTTCACGATTAGCCATTCCTTTGGCAACTAACGCAACAACTTTTTGTTCTGTAGGGGTTAGTTCTACATTAGCAGGAACATGAATAGTTGGTGCCCCTTCAGAAATTTGAAAGGGAAGTCTTGCCAAACGATCGATCTGAAACAGAGATGCTTCTACTTGCGCTACTAATTCTTCTGGCTCGAATGGTTTAACCATATAAACATCAGCACCTTCAGCCAAACCTTTAACGCGATCGTGACTTTGACCTTTAGCAGATAAAAATAGAACGGGAATGCGGTTGGTACGAGAGTCTTGTCTGATATGCTTAACTAGTTCGTATCCGTCCATTTCTGGCATCATTACATCACAGATAATCATGTCGGGAATGTCTGCTTCCAAAATGTCCAAAGCTTCTCGACCGTTTTCTGCTGTAGTAACTTGAAAACCGCGAAATTCCAAGTAGTCTTTAACTAATAAAATTAAATTAGGGTCATCGTCAATTAATAGAAGTTGTTTATCTTTTTGGGAATTCTCTTTCATAGCTAACAATTCAATTAGTCGATATTGGTTAAATTAGTGAAACTTTTTGGCAGCTTTGTCCGTGTCAGCCATATTCATGAAAGGAGCTAGCAAGATCGATCGCGGATAACATTCAACAATATGTTAATTCAATTAGTTTTGAATAACCTCTCACAAATTATTTAAGCTTTAAGACATCTCTTTGCTTGTTTATCCTCATGTTTGGCATCTTTGGGTGTTGAAAATCAATATGATGTTGCGATAATAACCTCTAGTTAGCTTGACGGCAAAGGTTGATTGATTTTTTAATAAATTATCGATCGCCAAAAAGCTGGCTAAAGACTTTTATAGCTGTAAAATGATTTTTAGGCTAGTGTAAGTTTTCTTTGATGAGCGATCTCACCGACAAAATAGATTTTTTAATTAAATCGCGACGTTCGACTAAACCGCGTTGTTTTAACGGTAAAAATATTGACGAGCGCACGGTTTGGCAAATTTTAGAAAGCGCTAATTGGGCACCCACTCATGGTATGACTCAACCTTGGCGTTTTAAAGTATTTAGCGATCGAGGAAAGCAAAAATTAGCCAATTTTCAAGCAGATTTATACAAACAGACAACTCCACAACAAAAATTCTCTTCCGATAAGTACGAAAGAATGAGAAGCAATATTTTGCAATCTTCTCATGTCATCGTTATTTGTATGCAGCGACAAACATCGGAAACAATCCCCGAAGTTGAGGAAATTGAAGCAGTTGCTTGCAGCGTCCAAAATATGTGTCTGACGGCAACAGCTTATAATATTTGTAGTTTTTGGGGTTCTGGCGGCGTAACTTATACTCAAGAATTGAAAGATTTTCTCGGTTTGGGCGCGAAAGATCTTTGTCTTGGTTATCTTTATTTAGGTTATAGCGATAATCCCGCTCTAAATAGCAAACGAGATCCAATTCAAGATAAGGTTGAGTGGATCGATAGGGAATAGGGAATAGGGAACAGGGAACACTTCGGCAAGTGGAACAGTGAGCCTGTCGAACTGCTCAGTGCATCGCAGGGAATAGGGAACACTTCGGCAAGTGGAACAGTGAGCCTGTCGAACTGCTCAGTGCATCGCAGGGAATAGGGAACAGTCCAAAGTAATCACCAATGAACGATGAACAAACTTTTTAAGAAATAGCTTCACAAAATTGTTGCCACTCTACTTCTACTTGTTTGCTGTAGTCGCGTGCATAGTCGATCGCGCCTTTACGCCATTTGCCATGTTGGGCGAATTTAATTAATTCGTCGGCATTTGCCGAACCCTGTCTTCCACTACTGCGTAATAATGACCAGGCTACCACTTGTCCCAGAGAAGTCATTAACTGTTTTAGTTTTTTGTTGAGATCGCTAGCAGCTTCGAGATCGACTCGGTCTTCACTCGGTTGCAGTTCGCGGATAATAAAATCAGAACCATTCAGATCGATCGTATTCAAACAAGCGATTTCCATTGCTTGCAAGCGTTTTTGTAAAGTGACTACTCTTTGCGCTTCGGTTTTCCATTTTGGTTGCGGAAATTTTAAATAATGAGTTAGCGATGGTTTTGATGCTTGTTTGAGATCGATTAAAAAATTTTTATCTGGCGATCCGTCACCTTCAACTAAAACTACATATCTTTCTAAACCCAAACTACCAGTACCCGCAATGCGCCATGCTGCATCGATAAATTGATAGAATTTAGGATTATCTTGTCGAGCGGCATATTTTTCTAGATATTCTTTAATTATATTTTTTTGTTTATCATCGATCGCTCTAGTTTTTTCTTCTTTAATTAAAATTTTGCGGCGATCGCCTTCTAAAACTGTACGACTCTCTAAAAATTTTCGACGACCGCGTCTATTTTCTCCTTCGATTAAGTCTTTAACTAAACCTTTTGAGTTTTCGAGATCTACCCACCTCGTTTTGCCTTCTAAAAGAGAATGAATATAAGCATCTAAAAAAATATTTCCTAATGTTTCTCGATCGAGTCTATCTTCTCGATCGTTATTTAAAAATGCTAAAAAAATACTAGTTAATAAGCGAAGAATATCTAAACTACAAGGGGCTAGAGCAGATTCGTCAAAATCATTAATGTCAAAATAAATTAATCTATTTTCACCTTCATAACTACCAAAATTTTGCAAGTGCAAATCGCCACAAATCCAGCTTAGAGGTGCATTGTTTAAGATTTCATCTTTTTGATAATCTTCATAAAATAAGTGACAACTACCTCGAAAAAAAGTAAAAGGACTGACTCGCATTCTTTGGTATTTAAGTTGAAGCAATTCTGGGTCACGCCCTCGATTGAATTTTTCGATGCGTTTGATTAATTTGGTCATAACTAAAAAATCGATTCATTAATTCGATCGAATGCAGGTATAAACTACAAAAAATAATTTTTTTGTAACACTCAATTGTATCTATGCCAGCTAGAGATATCGATCGTGACATTGTTAGCTTGTTACTTTAACTAGCCTCGTCTAAAGCAAAAAAATCTTTACGAAAAATATCGACTTTGGAAAAAGTTTCAATCCAAACTCTAGCACCAAATAAAGTTTGATTCGGACTATAGACAATTCGACATGGCCCATTAATTTCGACGGAATGCCCGTAAGTATTACTATTTCCACATTTGACAGTGATGACAGGCTCTTCCTTATTCTGTTTATAGTTTCGAGCGACTTCTTGTCGATTAATGCTAATAATACTCTTTGCGGATTGTCTTGCAGATTTAAAGGAAAGAGACGGCCCTCTAGTTCCTTTTCTAACTACTGGCATCCCATTAGTAAGAGGAATTACCCAGAATTTCCCTAACTTATAAGCTCCAACAATTCTACCCTGGTTCAAAAGTATTCTTACTCTTGTAGTAGATACTCCAAGTATGTTTGCTGCGTCTTTCGTAGTGACTAACATAAAAACTGTTACGAAACAAAAATGCTTATTTGACAAGTATACCAGCCACTTGGATAAGCGATCGTCCGAGTATTTTTTTAGAGATACTAAAGTTTATTTATTCCAAGTTTCAATTTACAACTAATTTGGATAGAGATAATTAGTTACTTACAACGTATCGTATTTAAATATAATGGAATTGAGTTATTCGGCCGCTCGTATAGTACAAAAGAATCAGCGCGGTATATAGATAGGGTCAGCATGATTGAATGAATTGTTTGAGATTTGGAGGAGCGATCGAACAACCAAAGCCAATCGAGATAATAAATATACTGACGACGTATTTTAGAGCTACCAAATGGGTTCTCTAACAAATGACTTTAAATTTTAATCGATCTTGCCAGATAGCTAAATCTTCAAAAGCGCGATCGCGATAAGCACCATAACGCTGTTGCTTGTTCTTAATCTTGGTTGGCAATTCTGGCAGAATACCAAAATTAGGAGGCATCGGTTGAAAATGTTTGGGCGATGCCGAACTGATAAAATCAAACAATGCACCCATCATCATTGTCGCTGGCATTGCTAATGGCTCTAAACCTAAAATCAATCTAGCTGCATTCGTACCTGCCAACCAACCACCAGCAGCCGCCGCCGTGTAACCTTCCGTTCCTACTAATTGTCCTGCGGCGAGTAAAGTAGAACGAGCTTTAAACTGCAAAGTAGGATTTAATAATTGGGGAGAATTGATAAAGGTATTGCGATGCATTACCCCCATTCTTACGAATTCGGCATTTTCTAAACCAGGAATTAATTTAAAAACACGTTTTTGTTCGCCCCAACGCAAATTGGTTTGAAAGCCAACCATATTCCATAATTGTCCTGCTTTGTCTTCCTGACGCAATTGAATGACAGCATAAGGACGTTTGGATTTATGTTCGGGATCGCTAAAATCTCCCAGACGAGAGTCAAACAAACCCACTGGTTTCAAAGGGCCATAACGCATTGTATCTTCGCCACGTCTGGCTAATTCTTCGATCGGCAAACAACCTTCAAAAAATTTTGCAGTTTCGCGATCGAAATCTTTTAATTCTGCTTGTTCGGCGTGAGATAATTCTTGCCAAAAGTGTAAATATTGTTCTCGATTCATCGGACAATTGAGATAGGCGGCTTCTCCTTTGTCGTAACGAGAGGCAAGAAAAGCAATATCGCGATCGATCGATTCACCCACTACGATCGGACTGGCAGCGTCGAAAAAACTCATGTATTCCATTCCCGTAAAGTGCTGCAAGTCTTCGGTTAGCTTGGGACTAGTCAAAGGGCCAGTCGTTAAAACTGTTATACCTTCAGAGGGAATTTCAGTAATTTCTTCGCGACGTAATTCGATGAGGGGATGGTTGGCAAGAGTTAAGGTGAGTTCGTTGCTAAAAACGCCGCGATCGACTGCTAAAGCACCACCAGCAGGAACGGAATGTTTGTCAGCCGTACCGATAACGATCGAACCGAGACGGCGCAATTCTTCATGCAGTAAACCAGCAGCGCGATCGCTATTAGCCGCACCAAAAGAATTACTACAAACTAATTCTGCTAATTCCTGGCTGTGATGTGCTGGACTCATTCTAACAGGACGCATTTCATAGAGTTCGACTGATATTCCCGCCTGGGCAATTTGCCAAGCAGCTTCAGTCCCAGCTAAACCACCACCAATTACTTTAATTTTGCGATCGCTCATTTTTGTATTATCCTTGGCAAATTTTTCGCTCGAATAGACGAAATAATAAAGAAAATATTAAAATTTTTTGTAATTGCCATTGTCAATTCAGCAACCATAAGTTAAGCATAGACATTTGTTATGAACTCACCAACGATTCAGCAGTTACTAGAAGAATTAAAGAGTCCCGAACTAAATATTCGTCAACAAGCTACCGATGAATTATGGAGAATTTGGTTCGAGCAAAAAGGTATTTTAGGTTTAAAGTTACTTCAGCGCGCTCAAATTGCTTTGGATACGGGAAACTTAGCTCGAGCAGAAGCAATTTTAAGCGAGACAATTAAAACCGAACCAGATTTTGCTGAAGCTTGGAATCGACGTGCAGTGCTTTATTATACTCAAGGAGAGTTTGAAAAATCAAAAGCAGATTGCCAAAGAGTTATCAAACTTAATTCCCTCCATTTTGGTGCATGGCACGGTTTAGGTTTATGTGAATTTGCTTTGAGTAATTATCAGAAGGCGATCGCTGCTTTTCACCAAGTATTAACAATTCAACCTTATTCATTAGTAAATCAGAAATTGATTTTGGAGTGTACTGCTAAGTTGAATTAGGGTAAGATCGCCCTGAAAATTGGCAATTAAAAGTAGAATTACAAAGCCGATCGCGATAATAATATTTTGTTTGATAATTGCGGCGCGATCGACGACCCAATCCGATCGCATGTTCTAATTTTTTTAGTTGGTCTGCCATCAAAATTACATCTGAGATTTCTAGTACTAAATCACTCTCAAACGAGAATTGCTATATTTATTGAGGGGTTAAAATTTTAGCTATTTGCTGTGCCGATCGCCCGAATTGCCAAATCCAATGATTGTCTTGTCCTTTTTCTTTAATGTGAACGATGGCGCGATCGAGTTTGCTTTCTAATTCGTCAAGGTTACTAAAAGTATTGCCTACTTCAATCGGCGAATTTACTTGATGTTTGATGACTGGATAATCGGAAGCAATGACATAGCAACCGCAACAAGCGGCATCGATCGCCACGCCACTGGCACGATAATAATAGCGATTTTTTTCATAATCGATCGCGATAATATCTATCTTTTTTAATAGTTCAAAATAATCTTCTTCTCTGGTTGTATCGTAGAGTTTCACGCCAAGTTTATCCAAATAATTTGGTTTTTGTGAAAAAGGCGTACCGATAATTAATTCGCAGTGAGAATGGGAAGTAACGTATTCTTGAAGTTTGGTAATTAATTTGGCGATCGGTTTATCTTGACGAATCGTACCGACTACACCGATTTTAATTTTGCGATCTGCTGACAATCTTTCGCCAGGTTTTAATCTTGGTGTAACTTTACTAATGCTGGGATGGGGAATGATAATTGTGGAAGAAGAGGGCAAGCGAAATTTAGACGGTAATACGTCATCATCGATTTCAAGAAGAATTGCTTTGAAATTTTTAAATATTTTTAAATACATTTTGAAATATAATAATCCTAAATATTTTAATTTACTTTCCATGGCAAGTTGTTGATTGCCATGCATCATAATTAATACTTTTTTTCTAGTTATAGTTAATAAAAGTAAAAGAACAAAAAGATGTTGATTGTAAGCTTCAAATACAAACAAAACATCGCATTGTTTTAATTTTAAAGCACGTAATCCCATAGCAATATGTCTATATTCTCTACGAATATTTAGACCGATCGCGTAAACAGGAATAGAAGTTGTCAAATTTTTAAACCAATCGGGAAGTTCGGTTTCGATCGATAAAAATTCAACTTTATCTTCAGAACAATATCGATCGATTAACAGTAAATCTTTCAGTGCGGGATGAAACAATTGCATAAAAATAAATTTTAAATTCCCAGTTTAGTCAACAGCTAACTATACTTAAAAACAAATTCAGTTGTAGCCGATTCTGGGCTATCTGTAAGCGTAACTAGCATAACTTTTGAGATATTAAAATGACTAAACTAAAAGTAGGATTATTATTTGGCGGTCGTTCTGGCGAACACGAAGTGTCGATTAATTCGGCAAGGGCGATCGCCTCTGCTTTGAGTGCAACAGAAAATGCAGATAAATACGAACTATTACCTTTTTACATCCAAAAAGATGGACGTTGGTTAGCTGGGGAATTACCACAAAAAGTTTTATTATCGGGTACTGCGCTATTAGAATCTTCCAACTCAACTTGCCAAGAACCACTAACATATAACCCTCAAAGCAAAACCCTTACTCCCTGGCAATCTCCCTCTCAAGTTGCCGAGGTAGACGTATGGTTTCCTATCCTCCACGGTCCCAATGGTGAAGACGGCACCGTACAAGGTTTACTCAAACTAATGCAAGTTCCTTTTGTCGGTTCTGGTGTTTTAGGTTCGGCAATGGGAATGGATAAAATTGCCATGAAAATGGCATTTGCCCAAGCTGGATTACCGCAAGTAAAATATGTAGCCGTCAAAAGATCGCAAATTTATTCTAGTCCTTGTGTTTTTGCCAAACTCTGCGATGAAATTGAAGTTAGTTTAGATTATCCTTGTTTTGTCAAACCTGCTAATTTGGGTTCTTCTGTCGGAATTGCCAAAGCGCGATCGCGCCAAGAATTAGAAACCGCCCTCGATAATGCTGCTAGTTACGATCGACGAATTATTGTTGAAGCAGGAGTAGTCGCCAGAGAATTGGAATGTGCGGTGTTGGGAAATGACAATCCCAAAGCTTCTATCGTAGGAGAAATTTCTTTTGAAAGCGATTTCTATGATTACGAAACCAAATATACTACTGGCAAAGCCAATTTGCAGATTCCGGCACACATTCCTTCGGCGATCGCATCCCAAATTCAAGAAATGTCCATTCGTGCTTTTATGGCTGTTGATGCGGCTGGTTTGAGTAGAGTAGACTTTTTCTATGTCGAAGCAACTGGAGAAGTGTTAATCAACGAAATTAATACATTACCTGGCTTTACGGCTACGAGTATGTATCCCGAATTATGGGCAGCTAGCGGCGTTTCTTTTCCTCAGTTGGTCGATCGCCTGATTCAATTAGCTTTAGAGAGGGGGTAGGGAATAGGGATTAGGGGATAGGGGTTAGGGATTAGGGGATAAGTAATAAAAATGTGAATTGTAGATTGTCATTGCAATTATGTGGACGCAAATCGCCAAAGAAATCTCACAAGTAACGGGAAAAACGTTTCAAATCGACGATCGTCGTTCTGTTGGGGGCGGTTGTATCAATCAAGGTTACGCCGTTTCTGGCAGGGGACAGACTTATTTTGTCAAACTCAATCAAGCTAATGCTGTAGAGATGTTTGCCGCCGAAGCCCTCGGTTTAAAGCAAATGCTGGATACTAAAACGATTCGCGTTCCCAAACCACTATGTTGGGGCATAACTGGCAATTCCAGCTACATCGCCATGGAATGGTTGCAGTTTGGTAATGCTAACAGTCAATCTTGGCAAGAAATGGGTTGTCAATTAGCGGCTATGCATCAAGTTAAAGGTGCTTTGCAGTTTGGATGGGACAGAAATAATACGATCGGTTCGACACCACAAATTAATACTTGGACGGATAACTGGGCAGATTTTTTTGCCGAACATCGTATTGGCTATCAGCTAAACTTAGCTAAGGCTAGGGGCGGTAGTTTTCCCGACTACAGCAAAGTAGTTGAAGCGGTTAGAGAACAATTAAATAATAGAACGCCCGAAGCTTCTTTAGTACACGGCGATTTGTGGTCGGGAAATGTAGCTTGTACCGTCGATTGCGAACCAGTAATTTTAGATCCCGCCACCTATTGGGGCGATCGCGAGGTCGATCTTGCCATGACCGAATTATTTGGTGGTTTTCCCGCCGCTTTTTATCGCGGCTATAATCAAATTTGGCAATTGGATGATGGCTATCAACAGCGTAAAACTATCTATAACCTCTACCACATTCTCAATCACTTCAATCTGTTTGGTGGCGGTTACGGTTCGCAAGCAAGTCAATCGATTCAGAATTTAGGGATTAGGGAGTAGTAGCAAGTAGCGAGTGTATACTTACTACTTACTACTTGAGGCGCGGATACGTCCGTTACCTCCGAATTGCATTGCGCCGTGCTACTTATTAATTTTGCCCGATGCCTAAATCTGTTGATGTACTGCTTGACGATATAATTTTTGAATCATTTTGAGGATTTTGTCAGAGAATGATTGACGAGATTCTTTAGTTGGATCGGAATTTTGTAGTTGTTCGAGAAGTTTGATTTCTCTAATATCGACATCGCCATCGCTATAAATTAAAGCACTTATGGCTTCGAGTAAGTCGTAATAATCTTGTTTACTAGGATTGTCGCCCAAATATTCTTCTAGCCATTTGTAACATTGTGTTGGTTTAACTGGTTTGATTTCCGATAGCAAAAGTTTGATTTCGGGATCTTCAGCAAGATTTTTATTGTCCGCCATGCGTTTTAAATACTTTCTCTCTTCTGGTTGAATGATTCCGTCAATCCAAGCAGCGCCAATCAAAATTTTGATTAATTGTTTCATTTTCCGAGCCTTCTTATTATTCATTAAACTAGTCAAATCCTTTGCTTAGCTTCACCATAAAAAATCCATCCATAAGATGTCGGTGAGGTAAAATCTCGATCCAGCCTTTTGGTGCGAGAAGATCTAATGCTGGAAAATTAAATGAAGGAGAAACAATTTTCCAGTTGCAATTTTTTTTCAGAAACGACTCGATTACCTCTTGGTTCTCCGATCGATTGAGAGTACAGGTAGAATAAACTAAACAGCCTCCAGGTTTAACCCAAGTCGCGGCGCGATCGAGCAGTTTTTTTTGCATCGATACTAACTCCACAATCTTTTCGGGTTGTGCCGAACGAAGATCGGGACGTTTGTGAAGAGTTCCCAATCCAGAACAAGGGACATCTAATAAAACTCGATCGACCATTTCTGTAAATTCCTCGATCTTGCGACTATCTCCAGCACGAGTTTGGATCGATTTTAATTGTAACCTCCGCGCATTTTCTTCTATTTTTTTTAGACGCGTCGCCGAGCGATCGAACGCCCAAATCTTACCCGTATCTTTCATCAATTCGGCAATGTGAGTAGTTTTCCCCCCCGGTGCAGCGCAAGCATCAATGATAATTTCGCCAGATTGAGGATCGAGTAAATGAGTTACTAGTTGTGCGCTACTATCTTGTACAATCCACCAACCCTCTTGATAACCAGGTAGTTTCTGGATCGCACCCGCACCGCCAACGATTCTGATGGCTTGTGGTAGATAAGAAACGGGAGAGACCGTTACTCCTATTGCCTCTAATGCCGATTTTACCTCATCAAGCGAACTTTTGAGCGGATTTACTCTGAGATCGATACAAGGTGTTCGATCGAACCATGTCAAAATTTGTTCGGTTTCTTCTGCGCCAAACTGTTTGCAAAAAGTTTCTACAATCCAATCGGGAAACCCGTATAAAATCCCCAATCGCTGAATTGGATCTTCTGGTAAAGGTAAGGGATCGCCGATCGCAGCAAGGCGTTGATATTGTCTCAATAAACCGTTGGCAACGGCAGCCAAACTTTTAAAGTTGTTATCTTTAGCTAGTTCGACACTAGTATTGACAGCAGCAGATTCGGGAATGCGATCGAGATAGCGTAACTGATATAAACCGATTTGCAAAATAATTCGCAAATCTGGCGGTTGTTGGGATGCTTTTTTTTTACCCAGGCGATCGATCAGCGCATCGAGCGATCGCATCCTTCTTACAACACCATATACTAATTCGCCAACCAATCCTCTATCCGCATTGTTAATTTCGACATTTCGCAAAACGCGATCGAGCGCAATATCTGTATAGGCTTTTTTTTGATAAATTTCTCGCAACGCCAAAAAAGCCAATTGACGAGGATTTGAAGATAGTTTCATTATTCCCTAACCCCTAATCCCTCTTTTTGAGGTATTTTAATTGTAAAAGTCGTTCCTACTCCAATTTCACTTTCAACGAAAATTTTACCTTGATGGAGTTCGAGACATTTCTGCACGACTGCTAAACCCAAACCCGAACCGACAATCTTTTCTGTATTTGTGCTGCGATAAAACGGTTCGTATATTTTGAGTAGATCTTCAGCAGGAATCCCAATTCCTTCATCTTTGACTTGAAAAACAATTTTTTCTGGTTCGCAACTTAGAATTAAATAAATAGTTCCGCCATCAGGCGAGTATTTGATGCCATTAAAAATTAAGTTGCTAAGCATTGAATAAAGCAGTTTTTCATCAGCAATAATACGATGACAACATTCATTACTGCTAAATTTTAATAAATGTTTTTTATTACTCAAAAATTGGAGATTTTCAACTAAGTTAAGACAAAAAGCTTCTACATCTAACGATTCTGGTTTGTATTCTAATTGACCAATTTCGGCTCTTGTTAAAGTCAAAATATCAGTCAATAATTGGTTCATTAATTTTGCCGAATTTTTAATTCGATATAAATTTTTAGTTTTGCTTTCTTCCGCTAAATTTAAGGGGGTTTCTTCTAACAACTGAGATGAAGCTAAAATCACACTCAAAGGTGTGCGAAACTCGTGAGAAATCATCGAAAAAAGACGCAATTTAAGTTCGCCTAATTCTTTAGCTTGAGCGAGATTGCGTTCTAATAATTCTAAATGGCGACGTTGAAGATATTGTCGCGATAAAATATAGTAAACTCCACAAAGTATGGTAAAACTTAACAAAGTACTCAAGATTTCTAAGAAAACTTTTTGATTAAAATTAGAACGAGAACGTTCTTGCCAAATCCTTAATTTTTTATCTTCTTCTGCCTTTATTTGTACTAAAATTTTTTGAATTTTACTTCTAATAACAACACTTTTTTCTGTAATATTATGTTGCTCTAAAACTGCGGATCGATTTGCTTGATATAAATCGATCGAACGCTGAAACAAAGCCAATCTTTGATAAGCTAATACACTCAATTCTCTAAGTTTTTGTTGCTCAAAAGAATTATCTTCAATCTGTTCTTGCAATCTTGCTAGCTCAAATTTGATATTACTAATGCCAGTTTGATGGCGTTCCAATTCTTGTTGACTACCTGCAACTATGTATCCTCGCCTACCTGATTCTGCCACCGTCATGTTTGCGTAAAAATCTTTTAAATTACTAAGAATTTCATAAGTTTTTTGGACTCTGTCGGTATTAATAATTAATTCTTGTAAATTGCGATAAGAAGTAATATTAATTACTCCCACAACTATGATAGTTAAACTAAATCCTCCAGCAATCCATTTCCCTTCGACAGACCATTTCATGAATTTTGTACTAATTTAATTTATAGATGAGGAGGTTAATGTATGCGTATTTTGGTAGTTGAAGATGATATGTATTTAGCAGAAGTATTGACTGAAGCTTTAATTAGTCGTCAGTACGTAACAGATTTAGCTAAAGATGGTGAAGCTGCTTGGAATTGGATTGAGTTAGTCAAATACGATTTAATCGTGCTAGATGTAACCTTGCCTAAACTCGATGGCATCAGTGTTTGCCAAAAACTGCGAAGAGTTCAGTCTACCAGTCCAGCATATCGCAACAATACTTCTCCAGTATTAATGTTAACAGCTCGTGATACAGTCGTTGATAAAATTAACGGATTGGACGCGGGAGCCGATGATTACGTAACTAAACCATTTGAACTTGAAGAGTTAATGGCGCGCGTTCGAGCTTTGATTCGCCGAGGTAATTCTTCAAACAGTCCGATTTTTTGTTGGGGAGAATTACAACTCGACCCCAGTACCCACGAAGCTAGTTATAACGATACTCCCCTCGTCTTGACTCCCAAAGAATATGCACTCTTAGAATTGTTAGTTGCCAATGGCAGGAGAGTATTGAGTCGCTCTGGAATTATCGAACAAGTCTGGTCGTATAATAATTCGCCTACAGAAGAAACAGTCACTTCACATATTAGAGGTTTAAGGCAAAAGTTGCGCGCTTTAGGAGCGTCCGAAGACTTTATTGAAACCGTTCATGGCTTGGGCTATCGTCTCAAATAAGCTTGAGCGATCGCTAAATAATCATAATCATTTTCTGCACAATATCTGCATAAATTTTGCATCTTTATTGCATTTGCCAATGCTATCTTCAGCAGAATGGTAGTCTAAGATACTATTGTAAAGCTTTTTAAAGCTAATAACTGCCATAATTTGAGATTTGTTAAGCTGTGGAGGTAGGGCAGAAATGAGAAAGCTATATCATGGTTGGTCGATCGAGTTAAATTACGAATCAGCAGGATACTATTTTCAATGTATAGATTTGCAAAAAGATGTTGCTGTTAGCGATCGTCAAGCATATCCTACACTTTGGCAAGCACTTCAAGCGGCACAAAAAAGAGCCGATCTAGAATCTGTTAGTTTAGCTTTAATTAATTTTTTAAATGAAATTTTCGATCGCTGTTATTATTTGGGTTCGGACGATCGCGTTGCTTTGAGTGATTCGATCGTTCAATATGTTGAGTCCGCTAGTCAAGCATAAAAAATAGGCAGTAGGGAATAGGGGCTAGAGTAGAGACAAGGCGGGCAAATCGAAGGTTGCCTAAGATTTGCCCGCCTTGTCTCTAAAGATTTGGAGGTTTTTTCCGAATTTAGAGCGCCTCGATCGCTCTAAGAAGAAGGATAAATATTTAAATTTATTATCTAAGTTGGCAAAAATTTTAGCTTAGCGAAGCATGACTGCGATCGTAGGTAGCGCAAAAGCTCGGATGAGGTTTACCTTGAATGTGATTCCAGTAGTCATTGTTGTCAACGTCCATACCAATTTCCGCAGCAACACGGCTTAACAATGATTGCTGACGATTTTTGATGGCTTGATGGTGACTCATCATTAAAGCGCGAGCTTGTTGTTGAGTAGACATAAAATTCACCTTCCGATTGCAGATTGAGACTATCGATCGTCTCTATATTTAAAAGATAACACAAAATTCTGTATCAAAATATACTATATATAAATATTAATAAAAAAAGTTGATATCGATCGTTCAGCAGCTCAAAACTGAGTATTTGTCTTGATTCGAGAAATAAAACTGAGATTAACTCGTTCGATCGTGCGATATAAAGGAACGAGAATGATAAAACAAATAGCGATCGCGGCTATGTGCCATGGATCGATTAGAGAATGGAAGATGGTTTTGACTAAAGTTAGGGGTTGAGTAATAAAATCCCAACTATTGAAGCGTTCGAATCTTCCTAAATAAATACCGATCGCACAGAGAAAATGAAGGACGAGTTCGCTGGCAATAATGTATTGTTTTTGTCCTTGCTTTTCTAAATAGTCGTGCAAACACATTAAAGAAATAACATAGGCTTCAAACCCAGCAAAAATAAACAGAAAATATTGAGGAACGATCGCTCCCATAATAATTGAAGTTGGATAATTGCGATCGATAAATTCGAGTAAATGAATTGAGTCGGTTAAAACATATGGTGCGTTGGGTAAAAAGGCAAGAAAAATTAAAAATCCCAACCACCAAAGGGGCGATCTACCTACGGTAGTGCTTCGCAATCGATCTGGAGATTTACGAAAGAGGAGAATACTTAAAATTAAGGGTATAAAAGCTAGAAATAAATTCCAAATAATTCTTTGGTTGCTTGAGCTTAAAGTTTCTAGCGTAATAGTAAACCAATTTAAAATATTTTCTTTCATTTATTTTTTAGAATTTGTTGGCGATCGAATTACTTATGATAGATATTTTTTACCTTAATCTAGAAAAGATACTTTTAGATTGGATGTTTATTGTTGAAACTTATCGATCGGGTGTCGCGTGAAGCGTAGCTATCCCTTCAGGAATCGCTGCCTAAAAAAACTATTACGCCAAGGTAATTATTTTAAAACAAACTCATCACGACTCCAATCTAGAAGAGATGCTTTTAGATTGGATGTTTATTGTTGAAACTTGTCGATCGGGTGTCGCGTGAAGCGTAGCTATCTCTTCAGGAATCGCTGCCTAAAAAAACTATTGCGCCAAGGTAATTATTTTAAAACAAACTCATCAC
>JBOFLQ010000202.1:0-2188 GCA_051657945.1 Xenococcaceae cyanobacterium
TCCCAATCACCTTGATGACTGAGGTCAATTCCTACCAAAGAAGGGTTATAGCCATAGAAAAACCAATATTGATGGAAAACATAACCATTATCTGCATTTAGCTCAAATAAATAACAGGGAATGTTGCCAGTAGGATTAATATTTCCTTCAGGCTTACCGTCAGGTTGCAGAAATACATTGCCGATCTTGCCTCTATTTCGATCTTTTGGTCGTCGATTTGTTTTGTCTGGATTAAGACCAAACTTTTTCAAAATTTGCAGAGGTATATCATAGTATTCTGGAGCTTTTATATCTGTTTCAACCCAATCATTTAAGACCTTATTGTAGCCATAATCTTTTCCTAGTTCTACATGATAACGAAAACGAGAAATTGAGATAAAGTCTAAAGGATTCATGGGAAAGTATTGTTCTTGAGGATGGAGTAATACTTTGGGAGCAAACATTAATTAATTATCCTCAATCTATTTTTTATTAATAAATCTGGCAAAAATGTCGCGATTAACAGCTAAATTATTTTCCTTAAAATAAGAGCTATGGGCGCAACCTAAACCGTAACCCAATAATCCGCGATCGCATTCTGTTGGTTCTAATTCTAAAAATTCTTCAGTAATTTCAAATTTGCCCTGGAGCATACCGCCAACAAGATCGCCTTTGGCATCAAGATTAAACCAATTATCGACCAAAACAGGGCGATCGCCTTTTTTATTTTCCTGTCTCAGCGAATTTCGCACAGGTGGCAGAGAAAGCGCGCTACCAACAGTAAAGAAATTGCTAACTTTTCCCCGACGCGCAGCCGATTGTTGTTCTAGTTCCCTTAAGCCTTCATAAGCAACAACTGTACCCCAACTATGGCAAATAATATCAATCGCATTATCGGTGGCTAGAAGCGGTTCAACTACCTTAGTAAAGCGATCGATAATACGTTGGCGCATTGTCTCATTTAACATGTAAACCAAAAAGTCATCGAGGGCAAAACCATCGCCTCTTTCCATCACCGAAGGGATGTTTCGCATAAGATTCTTGCCTCCAGAATTAACTGCAATTTCTTGTCTTTGACGATCTTCTAAAATATTTTCGATTTCTTGACGCAATTGCTCTTTTTTTTCTTCGTCAACTGAATTTATTTCCCTAGTATTCACCAAATCGCTCCAAATTACCTCTTGGCGGCGATCGTTAAGATTTCCATTGCCAAATACTTGACCGACATGAGGCTCAAGCGCCTTCCACCAAGAATTAGAATATCCTTGAAGATGTTTGCTAATACCATGAACTAAAACTAGATAGCGATTTCCTGTAATCTCGCGCTGACTTTCTACGGTAATCTCGCCTCCAGCAATAGTGTCTAAGAGTTTTATGTAAGCTTCAATTAACAGTTTTTGATTTTCGGCATTAAGATTAGGCATGGTTTTAGGGTTTGGTATATTAGGTATTTTTGGTGTATCTGTAATTAAAAATTGACCAAAAATAGGACTGGTAATATTTTCCCCCTCGTGTTGGGGTTTTTGACTGAATCCTCCTCGTGCGAGTTGTTGAGTAACTTGCTCGATTAGTTCTTTTGTTCCTAGTTGGGGAGAATCGGCGATCGCCCGACAGAAATAATAGGTAAAAGCACCGTGAAAATCATCATCGAGATAAGCATCTGCTGAAGTTTGACTGTCCTGACAAGCAGCTAGAAGTAAATGTCGCTCTGTTTTAATACCTGGCTTACTCAGTGCTTTACTACGAGCATTGTTGACAATTTTTTCCTGTAGTTCTGGAGGGGGTGACAAAAAACGATAGACTATGATATTTTTTTCGATTAAAACCTGTTGATATTGGTCTGGATTTAAAAGTTCACGAACCGTATTTTTAGCTTGCAAATCTCGCAGTAGTTCATCATTTATGCTTGTTGAGCGATCGTTAAGATCGACAGACATAGTTAAAGATCTTCCCTGCAAATTTATTGCTAACATTCTTGTTCCAGTCCCAGAATGGCAAGTATCAAAGAGCATAATTAACTGCGCTCCAGACGGTACTTGACTAATCGCCTCATTCCATTCGTCATCACGAAAAAAAGTTTCAGAATTATAAAAATCCATGTCATAAAGACAAGTAATTTCGTCATAACCATCGCTTTCTTCCCCATCGTCATCTGGAACATAAGAACCATGACCAGAAAAGTGAAAAATTAGACGATCTCCAGCTTCAG
>JBOFLQ010000203.1:0-6737 GCA_051657945.1 Xenococcaceae cyanobacterium
CTGAGTACTTTATTTTGTGATGTTAATTAAAGCGCCAGTAGCAGCACCGCTAGCAGCATTTGTACCCAGTTCGCCGTTACCGAGAATTTCTCCTGTAATAGCATTGGTAGCAGCGCCTACTGCTGCATCCTGAAGAATACCGCCGACGCTATTGTCTTTATTTTTGTCGTGGGTAGCACCAACTACAGCACCAGTAGCAGCACCACCGATCGCATTGTTTACAGTTCCGCCGTTGCCGAGAACTTCTCCCGTAACAACGTTACCAGCAGCACCTACACCGATATCTTTGAGTAATTCGCTAGCATTAGCGGGATAAGATGGTAATAAAGCCGCACCTAATGCAGCCCCAGCAAACAAAGTAGAAAATATTGAGATTTTGTTCGGCTTTTTCATAATAAACAATCAGATAGTTTATTTGTTTATTACGATCGCTTATATATATTTATGCATTTTTAAATAGGCGTACCGTCAACAGAAAAAAACTCATTACTCATTACTCATTACTCATTACTCATTACTCATTACTCATTACTCATTACTCATTACTCATCCCTATCCCCTATTATGTGATTCGTCAAAGTTAATTATCGGGCCTTTGGGAACGATGCGATTGGGATTGATTTGAGTTTGACTCATGTAATAATGTCGTTTGATGTGGTCGAGATTGCAAGTTTCTTTGATGCCTGGATATTGATACAAGTCTTTGAGATAATTCCAAAGATTGGGATAATCGACAATGCGTTTGAGATTGCATTTAAAGTGACCGTGATAAACCGAGTCAAAACGCAAAAGAGTGGTAAACATGCAGATATCGGCTTCGGTTAAGACATTACCGCACAGATAACGCTGTTTTGCTAAAACCTCTTCCCAGCGATCGAGATTTTCAAATAATTCGGTCACCGCATTTTCATAAGCTTCTTGTGAAGTGGCAAAACCAGAACGATAAACGCCATTATTAATCGGCATGTAAATTGCATCGATCGTGCGATCGATCTGTTCGCGTAGCGCTTCGGGATAAAGATCGAGATGGGATGAAGCTACCGCGCCAAACTCGGTATCGAAGATGCGAATAATTTCGCGAGATTCGTTGTTGACGATGGTTTGATTTTGTTTGTCCCACAATACGGGAACTGTCACTCGTCCGGTATAATCCGATTTAGCTTTGAGATAAATTTCTTGTAAATATTGAGCGTTATTAACTGTATCGGGAATCGCACCGGGATTATCTGAGAAAACCCAACCGCGATCGCCCAAGACGGCATCAACAATCGACAGTCCGATCGCTTCTTCCAATCCTTTCAACTTTCTCATTATTATGGTTCGATGCGCCCACGGACAGGCTAAAGAAACATAAAGATGATAGCGTCCTGCTTCTGGTTTGAAATCGCTAGAATTATCGGTGCTAATCCGATTGCGAAATTTAGTAGGCATGCGGTTAAATTTACCGCTAGTATCTCTTTCTGTCCATTCTGTCGTCCATTTACCTTCAACTAACATTCCTAGTGCCATAGATACCTCGAAATAGGGAGTAGAGAGTAGGGAGTAATGAGTAATGAGTAATGAGTAATGAGTAATAAATTTTTTACGTCACGACGAATGAACGTCACGACTTTTGACTTTGCCCCTATTCCCTAGTTGTCGGCAAACGCAGGATAAAAACGCTACCTTTGCCGAATTCGGACTCAACTTTAATAGTACCGCGATGGGCTTGAACGATTTGACGGGATAAATGCAAACCCAAACCAAATCCCGATCGCTTGTGATTTCCTTTACGAAACCTTTCAAAGATCTGAGTTTGATTTTCGGGAAGAATTCCCATGCCTGTATCTTCAACTTCTATAACGATGAATTTTTCGTCAGCGATCGCGTTTTTGACACGAATTTCAATAAATCCTTTGTCCGTAAATTTAATGGCGTTGGCAATTAGGTTAGTAATAACTCGACGTATTTCCAGACGATCGCCTGGAATTTCTGATACGTCTGGGTCTATTTTCAATTTTAAATCGAGTCCTTTTTCATCTGCCAAAGTCGATAATTCATCAACAACTTCTCGAACTAGTTCGGACACATCGATGTTGATAAAGCTGAGATTTTTTTGACCGACTTCGTAACAATGAACTTCGAGTAAATTGTTGAGCATTTGCAACAAGTGTTGATTGTTGCTGACAACTTTGTCGATCGCGTCGTGTGTATCTGTGGTAACTTCACCAAATACGCCTTGCTGAATTAAATTCAACATGCGTTCGGCTGCAACTAGAGGCGTGCGAAGATCGTGGGTGAGACAAGAAACAAAGTTTTCCCGTTGTTCGACTGTGTCTTTGAGGCGTAGCAACGCCCGTACCCTAGCTTGTAGTTCGTCAACTTTAACGGGTTTGCGAAGAAATTCATCTGCCCCAGAATCTAAACCTTCGATCATGCTCATTTCGTCAAAGGCAGTAATTAAAATAATTGGAATGAAGGGTAAAGTACGATCCTCGCGAATTTTTTTAGTTACTTCATAGCCGCTCAAACCAGGCATCATTATATCGAGAAGAATCAAATCTGGGGGTGAGTTTTTGATTAAATCTAGGGCGCTATAACCGTCGTTGGCTAGTTGAACTTGATAACCTTCTTGTTCTAGTGCTAATTGAATTAAAAAAAGGTTATCGGGAGTATCGTCAACGGCAAGTATGTAGTTATTGGTAGAAGCTGTTCCCATAATTGCAATAGCACGATCTTATAAAGCTTAAATAAATTATTTTAAGCTTTTAATCGATCGCTGTCGTCTATCTGGCGCGGTAGAAACACCCTAAAGATAGATCCAGATCCCAACTTACTTTCTACTGTTATTTTACCTTGCATCATTTTGACGAGCGCATCGGCGATCGCCAATCCCAAACCCGTACCGGAGTATTTGCGAGTAACGTTTTGGTCTATTTGTCGAAAAGCTTCAAAAATTTCTTGAAGTTTGTCGTCAGGAATGCCACAACCCGTATCTTTAATGGCGATTTCGATCTGTTTGTCGTTCAATTCTCTAACTTTTACTTCAACGACACCAGCTTCGGTAAATTTGATGGCATTGGAAATTAAATTGACTAAAATGCGCCGCAAACAGTCGCGATCGGTTACGATAAGAGGATTTTTTAAATCCATATTTAATTGCAAGCTTAGCTTTTTGTTCTCTATGAGCGATCGCTGTTCTTCAACCGTAATAAAAACTAATTTACCGACATCTAACTTTGAAAAATTAAGTTGAAAATGTCCCGCTTCGATTTTGGCAAAGTCGAGAATTTCATTCATCATCACCAGTAAATTTTGACTGTTATTAAAAACGCGTTGAACGATTTCGAGTTGTTGGGGTGTTAAAGGATCGGGATACTGGCGCAGCAGCAGTTGCGAAAATCCCATAATCGCATTCATTGGCGTTCTCAATTCGTGAGACATATTTGCCAGAAACTGAGATTTGAGCAAAGATAACTCTTCTAATCTGTGGTTTTGCCACTCAATTTGTTTTCTTTGCTGCTCTAATTCCTGATTTTGTTGCTTGAGTAATGCGTTATTAATTCGCAACTGGTGCTGAGCAAAAATCGCTTCTTTTTCTGCTTGATGAAGGCGAATCGCCTGACGCAAAGTTCGCTCTAAAACTTCTGGCGATAACTTTGACTTTACCAAATAATCAGATGCTCCTGCTTTCATCATTTCTACGGCTACTCGCTCGTCTCCTTGTCCTGTCAAAACGATTAATGGAACTTTCACTCCTTTGACTTGTAAATCTTTAATTAAAGCTAGTCCGTCGCCATCGGGCAAGCGATAATCGAGAAATACGCAATCGAAATATTGCGAATTTAATACAGAAGAGCGATCGCTATCGCTAAATCTTGCCAAAGCTTCGGCGTAATTGCTGGCTTCGCTATATTCCATCGACACACCCGCTTTTTTAAGCCCGCGATACAAAGCTAGACGATCTATTTCATCGTCATCTACAACTAAAATTTTGAGCGGTTCATTCATAAAACGGGTGAGGTGATTTTATTAATTGGGCATTTCGTTTAATGCCCAATAATTGTTTAAAGTCGCAACTACATTGGAAAAACTAGAAAAAGTGACGGGTTTAAGAATATATCCTGCTACGTTTAGATTATATGCGTTTATTTTGTCCCGATCTTCGTCCGATGTAGTCATAACAATTACAGGTGTCGATCGCAATTGGGGATCGGCACGCAAATGGTGAAGAAATTCTAAACCATTCATCTTGGGCATATTTAAATCTAGTAAAATTAGCCTACGTATAGATGGTACGGTGGGCGATTTTCCGTCTTCAGAACGCAACATCGCCAGTGCTTCGATGCCATTTCCCGCTACATATAAAGGATTTTTTATATTGTTTTTTTTGAATGCTCTTCTTACATTCATGACATCGACCTCATCATCTTCGACTAGCAAAATATTAATAATTCTTTCCTCCATTTTTTCAATATTCCCAGTTTGAAGCATCTAAACAACCTCAGAGTTCTAAATTTAGTTATTAGGAGTACTTCTGTAAAAAAGGCACGAATTCCTTTGACATAGGCGAAGCCGTGTCGAAGACTAGTCTTCTTAGAGAATTGTTTTTGGAAGCATGAGCGCCGCAAAAAAGCAAACTACCCTAGGTGCTACGCTATCAAAGTTAAACAGCCAACGCACGAAATTTTAAATTCGTATTTGTTTGACTTGTTCGTATTAATTAAAAAGGTTTTTTTATCTTTGTTACTATAAAATAATAAATTAATGTCAAACAATTAGTCTCTGCTTTGAGAAGTAAATAATACTAAATTTATTTTTATTGATGCGAAGCCAACTCAACTATCAATACATATATATTGTTCGCTGTTATTCGACTTTTTCGACTTTTCAAATTTTCGAGGGTCAAAATTAACCACAACCTTGTTTGGTTGAGTTAAATTCTGACCCCCGTTAAAATTTATTATTTTCAGATTGATATTTAGAATTACACCTTTTGCAAGCAAAATGATGCCTGTTTGCTACTTTTCCCCACACCCTAACCCCTAACACGGCGCTCACTATGACGAAGAAACTTCGTCATCCGCGCCTCCCCTATTCTCTCAAGCATCTCAACCAACTAATCCAGCACGCAAAGCACGAACGGCGGCTTGAGTGCGATCGTCGGCGCATAATTTACCCAGAATGTTACGAACGTGAGTTTTGACAGTACCTACGGTAATGTATAATTTTTCAGCAATTTGGGCGTTGCTACAACCCGAAACGATTAACTCTAAAACTTCCAATTCTCGATCGGTTAGAGGATATGTTTCGAGAACTTGTTGATAATCGTCTTCTAAAGGTCTAATATTGGGTTTGTCAGTGTATGTTTGGTTGTTGTAAGCTTGACTTGACTTAAGCGGACGATTTTGTTTTAGGACGATGCGGGCGATCGCTGGATCGATCCAAGAGTTACCTTCGCTAGTTAACTGGATCGCTTGAACTAAATTATCCATGTTTACGTCTTTGACGCTGTAAGAGTCAGCACCAGCCGCAAATGCAGCTAAAACCGCGTCTTCATCTCTCTGCATCGTCAAGATCATAATCTTTGTTTGCGGTCGATCGGAGTTTTGCTGAGCTTTTTTGATTTCTTGAGTTAGTTCGATACCGTCTTTATCTGGAAGTCCAATATCAATTAGTGCCACATCCGGATTAGTGGTTTCGATCGCATGTCTACCTTGGGTCGCATTTGCGGCATCTGCTACAACTTCAATATTATTATACTGTTTGAGAGCTGCACATAATCCCACTCTTGTTAAATGATGATCTTCTACGATCGCGACTCTAATTTTATCCATTTTGAGTATTTCTTAATGTATATGTACTTTTTATGATTTACTTAAATTATTAGGTATGGCAATGTAATATTCAATCTCTCAACAGTAGGAGACAAGAACTACCCTAAGATAGATTTTTCGATAAAGGAAGCAGAAAGTAGGGATATTTTTAGATAAAGAAGCGAAATTTTGAATACGCGAATTTTCAGACGCGAAAATTCGCGTCTCTACAGTGCTAGGCGAACAAAAATCTGTCTACAACTGCTTCGCCTTGCAGTTTTATTTTACCAGGTTGCAATTCTAGCTTTTGTAAACGTAGCGACATGCCGTTAATTTCAAAATTTCGCAGGTCGAGAAGATAGCGAGCGCTGTCTAATAATGCTGCAACGAGTTCTGGTGCTGATTCTTCTTCAGAAAGGTTTTGAACTTCTTCTAGAGAGACGCTGTAACCATCGCGATCGACGCTGGGAATAAAACTAATAGCAATAGGTTTAGTTTGTTTGGACTCGATAAAAAAGACATCAGCGCTAAGGTTAATGTGTCGATCGTCTGGTAAAGCAAACCGAACATTTTGAATATTTACCTTAACAGAATTATCTGGTAATTTAACTGACAAATTACGTAATTTATTTTGAATAAAATCGCCGTTAAAAGCAGTTTGGATGTCTTCTTGTGTCAAAACGATTAGAGCGATCGCGCTAGTAGGTTGGCGTAGTTCGATGTCACCGACAAGTGCTTTAAGAGGATCGAGTAGGATAGTATCTGTCTTTAGGTCTAATTGGTGTGTTCGCAAATGTTTCTGGACGACTAAGCCTTCACCTTTGATGACAACAAAATCTAGTTCTCCTTGTGCTAGCTTAAGCGGATCGGTATTAATTTCAACATCGAGATTATCGACGCGATCGAGTTGACTGGTAAGTCCTATTTTGGCAACTTCACTTA
>JBOFLQ010000204.1:0-15412 GCA_051657945.1 Xenococcaceae cyanobacterium
AATAGGGTTGGGATCATCAACACGCCAAACCAACCGATGTAGATACGGTTGTTGGTGCTGGTTACCCATCCACAAAACTGTTCCCATACGTTAGCGCTTTCGCGTTGTTGTAAGGTAGTTGTCATTTGTTTATGATTGCATTTGGTATGAATACCTATTACCTTAAGAGACTTATTTACTTTTGTAAAGGAATGGGACGACAACTTTTCTTATCGATTGGATAAGTTTTACTGATAATCAAATTGTTTGTCAAAAAAAACCTGCTCTTTGTTTGCAAAGAGCAGATTTTTTAGCATTCAGTACTTCAGTATTTTCAAGATAAATCTCATCTTAAGAAAATAAGTCCGAACAACCAAAAACAGATCGCTTAGAGCTTAAAAAATTTAATAAACTCCAGCATTATAGCGATCGTCTCCTTCGTTAAAAACATTAGAAGGAGGAGTTACAACAAATTCGTCGAGATTGGCTTGCAAACGCTCTTTCTGACTTTCACTCAATCCTGGGATGTTTAAAACGTCTTCTACGCGATCGTAAGGAGCATTTTGAACGATTTTAGCCGCTAAAGAAGGAAAAAAACCGCGATATTTGCGAAAATCACGCACATCGCTGTTATTTAAATCGACTTTATTTCGCAATTCGCTTAATTTATCATCAGCCGCATTGCGACGTTCGCTAACAGCCGCTAAAACCGAAACGGATGAAACATTAAAGCGATCGAACCCTAAAGCTTGAGCTTGAGGAGTTGCCACTGATATCCAGGCACTAACTACCAAAAACAGACCAATCAGTAAGCCTACCAATTTTTTCATTTACTTTCTTCCTCCCAAAGTGAGTAATTTTTTTTTAATATGTCAATTTTTGTTTTATAGCATCTCATCTTATCTTAGAATCAGTTCCTCTTCTCCATGGTTGTCTGGTCAAAGATCTCAATTTGTTAAGCGTAGCTAAAATCGAGTTGGAGACATAGCTTTTTATGAGATGATAAAAAATTGCTTGAATATCAGTTTGATTAGGGAATTTAGACTATGTCTCTTAGATTGGGTGACACCGTGCCTGACTTTACTCAGGCTTCTAGCATGGGAGATATTTCTTTTCACGAATGGGCAGGAGATAGCTGGGTAGTTTTATTCTCCCATCCAGCCGACTATACTCCAGTTTGTACGACAGAGTTAGGTACAGTTGCCAAACTCAAATCAGAATTCGACAAACGCAATGTCAAAGTTATTGCTTTGAGTGTTGACGACGCAGAGTCTCACAAAGGTTGGATTGGCGATATCAACGAAACTCAAAATGCTAACGTCAATTATCCGATTTTGGCAGATGCCGATCGCAAGGTTGCGACGCTTTATGATATGATTCATCCCAGTTCATTGGAAAATCTGACAATTCGTACTGTTTTTGTTATCGATCCCAACAAAAAACTGAGACTGAATTTAACCTATCCAGCAAGTACAGGTCGTAATTTTGATGAAATTTTACGAGTAATCGATTCTCTGCAATTAACCGACAATTATCAAGTTGCGACTCCAGCAGATTGGAAAGATGGTAATGACTGCGTTATCGTTCCTTCTTTAAAAGATCCAGAAGTCCTAAAAGAAAAATTTCCCAAAGGATATGAAGAGATCAAGCCATATTTGCGTATGACCCCTCAACCTAATAAATAAGTTGCTAGGGTAATATCGATTTAGCACTTAAAGCTTAGTTGATTTAATCAAAAGAGGGGGGTCATCTTCATCAACTCAATCCCCCCTTCCCCATTTAAAAGCGATCTGGTAATTTCGATCGACCTCGATCTTTTATTTTTACTTTGATGTAACTGGAATCATAATTTTGCCATTTTAACAGTCTCAACACCCATTTTTTGATATCTAAAAACGAGTGTAAAAAATAAATTATTTATTTAAGTACACATACAAATTAATTTTCTTAAAATATGCGTGCTTTTACGATCGAACTTTTGACATAGATAAGTTCTAACTTTTGTTAGAGGAAGTCATTGCTTTTTTGTAGTTAACTTGAATTTGTATTCGGAACAATCAATAGGTTGAGGGTAAATTTAGATTTTGAACCAATTCCCTTTCTCATCTATTTTTACAACCAGCTCGTCAAGTTCCGAAATTAAAACAATAATTAATTAATAGAGGCTAATTATGATTAATCTGATTTCCCAAGCAATTGTTGGCATAAATTCTTTTTTAAAAATTGTTCGAGTTAAAACTTTTCTTGCTACTGTCTTAGTTGGATTGATAGTGTTAACAAGCACTGTTAATTCTACAGGTAACGATCGAGCCTTAAACAACATTGATGACAAGATATTTGAAAGTAATCCTGAAAGACCAACAACAACCAGAGAGTGGTATCAAAAAGCTCGCGAAACGGAAGACTCTCCAGGCGAACGAGTTAAAGAGATTGGTAAAGAATCAGCGCAAGCTTTAAAAGAATGGGGTTCGCTCTATCCAGAAACTGCTCAAAAAAGCGCTCCCGATATTTTAAAAGATAACTAAACAAAAATGGGCGATACTGGACTTGAACCAGTGACGTCCTGCTTGTAAGGCAGGCGCTCTACCACTGAGCTAATCGCCCGCGCTTGACTAATATAACACAACAACAATAAAAAAAAAATATTTTTTCCTAAAAAATCTGAGCTTGTTTTTTTTATGTCTCAATGCTTAATTTAGCAACAATCGCGCCCAAGCGATCGCATCGTTAGCATTACCGATCTTGCCTTCGATACGTGCGATTTGAATTTCTGTCAACAATTCTCCTATTTTCGGACTGGGTTTGAGATTGAGGGATTGCATTAAGTCATTACCCGTAACTAAAGGTTGAGGGTGGGCAACTAAATCTTGAGGATTAGTATAGCGATCGCACAAAGATGCAATTATCTGCCAATCTACTTCTGTAACAGCAGCTAAGACGGCTAAAATCGGAAAAACATCTCCTACATTCAAAAAGAAAAAATATTGTTCTCTCAAACTCATAGGTGCATTTAGTTGCTGAAGTTGCGTCAAATGTTTGAGTGCTGTTATCACTGTGCGAATTTCAGCGCGAGAATATTTTAATTCGAGTAATTCTGTTTCTGCTTTTGCTGGTACTTGAGAAACCAGACAAGCTAATTTAGCCATACTCAAACACCAAGAAAAATCTTTAATTAATCCAACCCATTTATTGCTGAGAATTTGAATCGATTCATCAATCTTGGTTAGTTGTTGTATTTTTTCCTCGACAATGTTTTGAAACCAAGGTTGTAGTAAACCATCTTGCCAAGCTGCTGCTATCCATTTACTTCCAGTTACACTATTAAGTAAATAGCTCAATTCGGTATTTACTCTTTCTGCTGCGACTCGGTCGATTAAACAAGCTATGCTGCGAATAGTAGTTTTAGTATTAAGTTCGATCGCAAAATTTAGTTGTGCTGCTTGACGGTATGCCCTTAAAAGTCGTAGCGGATCGTCCTTCAAATTAGCTTGAGAAATCATTCTGAGAAATTTGTTCTCTAAATCCTGCAATCCATTCAACGGATCGATTAATTGTTCGGTTTCCAAATGATAGGCGATCGCATTAATTGTAAAATCTCTGCGTCCCAAATCTTGTTCGATGCTGTTTCCTTCTTGTCTGGCAAGATCGACAGTACCATTGGCAAAAACCACCCTAGCAATTTGTCGTTCAAGATCGAGAACGACAAATCCAGCTTTATATTCTTTGGCAATTTGCTTTGCCAGATCGATCGCGCGATCGCTTACGACAAAATCTAAATCTAAATACTGTCTTTTTCTATTTAACAAAGCATCTCTAACCGCACCTCCGACTAAATAAGTTCCCGA
Organism: Xenococcaceae cyanobacterium; assembly: GCA_051657945.1. Lineage (GTDB taxonomy): Bacteria > Cyanobacteriota > Cyanobacteriia > Cyanobacteriales > Xenococcaceae > CAZJTL01. The sequence goes on from JBOFLQ010000204.1 coordinate 3,825, forward strand.
TGGTAGCAAAAGTTTATTGAAGGGTAAATTATCTTTCAAAAGTTTGGCAATAATTTTTTCTGAGGTCATTTAATCGATCGATAAAAGCTAATATTTATCTAGGGTAAGAGTTATTTATCTATAAGTCTGAGATAAATTAACAATAAAGCACGATAGAGAATAGACCATGTGTATTTGCGTTAATTGCTATTTTGTCGATCGCTGCCAAACTTATAATGCAGTAGAAACGCAGCATCAACAGCCACATTTAACCGAAAAACCAGATTTCGAACCGAAAGAACCTACCATCAACGTTAATATCCGCACCCAAGGAGAAATTATTGAGATGGAATGGGATGTAGTTGGTTGTTATAGTTTTTTAAGAGAAACTGGCAAATGGGCAAAATTACGCCCAGGCGAACCAGTTCCCACTTAGCAAGTGCTTAGTGGTACAGTTCTAAGGGGGGAGGCTGGATACGTCCGTTTTTTATGGCACTTTTGATTCCGAGGAGGACTGTTTGCTGTGGGTTCGATCCACTTATTTAAAATTATGTGAAACCTCGATCGAACGTGCCTCCCAAATCATTAAGCCCGTTGTTGAAAGTTAAATGCTAAATTTAATTGACAGCGTTGCCTGGATCGCGCAATATTATGTAAATATAAGTAAACATTTGTAAAGCTTGGGCTGAATGTCGATAGAGCTTTTATCGCTGGAAAAAATCCAGGAAATCGCGAGTCAATATGGTTACTGGGCTGTATTTATTGGCATTGCCATAGAAAATACAGGAATTCCTTTACCAGGAGAAACCATTACTATTGTTGCTGGCTTCCTTGCAGGTAGCGGCGAATTAAATTATTGGATTATTCTAGCTAGTGCAATTTGCGGTGCTGTAGTTGGCGATAATTTCGGCTACTGGATTGGCAAAGTCGGCGGTTGGCCATTTTTATTAAAAGCAGGAAAGCTTTTTCGCATTGAAGAAAAGCAACTAGAAGAGGTCAAAAATCAGTTTAGTAAAAATGCTGGAAGAGCGGTATTTTTTGGCAGATTTATCACTTTGTTGAGAATTTTTGCCGGCCCGATGGCAGGCATCGTCGAAATGCCCTATATACAATTTTTCTTTTGTAATTTGGGCGGTGCGGCGCTTTGGGCAACAACTACCGTAACTGCGGCTTACTTTCTTGGGAAATTAGTTCCTTTGGAAGAAGTAATTTTGGTAATGGGCAAATTTGGCTTGTTTGCTTTGGTTATTGTTCTTGCTATCTTCATTGTTCCCATTTTGTGGGAATATGGGCAGAAAAAACTTGCTACTAAAGAGTAGTTATAGCGTTTTGAATGGTTTAGGGGTGATGAGTTTTACCAATACATGTTTACCTTCTCACCCCTATTTTTTGCTTCCTACTAACTAGCAAGATATTCGCTAATATCTCTTTTTCTTTTGCGTAGTTTTGATAAAGCTTCCCGTTCGATTTGTCGTACGCGTTCGCGACTGATGTTAAGTCGAGTACCGATCGTGGCTAGAGTTAATGGTTTGCCATCGCTCAAACCAAATCTGAGGGAAATTACTTCTTTTTGTTGAGGCGTTAAATCTGCCATCAAGTTATCTAAATCGGCTCTTAAAGAAGAGTAGCTAGCATAATCTTCAGGAGAGGGGCCAGTATCTTCTAATAATTCTCCTAATTCAGTGTCGTTATTATCGCCAACTCGCATGTCTAATGAGATCGGCTGACGCGCTCGTTCTAAGTAATCTCGAACTTGTTTTGGTGTTAAATCTAACTCGGCTGCTAATTCGCTAACAGTCGCCGTTCTGCCTTTTTTTTGTGCTAGCTGTCTTTGTGCTTTTTTAATTTTGTTGAGCTTTTCGGTGATGTGAATTGGGAGACGAATGGTACGTCCTTTTTCGGCGATCGCCCGCGTAATTGCTTGACGAATCCACCAATAAGCATAAGTAGAAAAACGGTAGCCTTTGGTCGGGTCAAATTTTTCGACACCTCTCTGCATACCTATTGTTCCTTCTTGAATTAAATCTAATAAATCTAGATTGCGCTTGAGGTATTTTTTGGCTACAGAAACTACTAAGCGCAGATTGGCTTCGATCATTTTTCTTTTAGCCGCTTCTCCCGCCGCAATGATGGAACTTAATTCGGCTTCTGTTACATCGACTGCCTGTGCCCATTGCAGTTGAGTTGGTTCTATTCCCATCTCGATTTGCAGAGATTCTCGAATTTTTTCTAATTCGATCGATTTTTGTACTCGTTTGGCATACAGAATTTCCTCTTCGTGAGTTAATAGAGGAACGCGACCAATTTCTTTTAGGTAAGTCCGAACTAAGTCGTTAGATTTGATCTGAGTTTTCATGGCTTCGAGCGATTGAGAAGTTGATTGCTAAAAAATGTTTGTTTACCAGCAGCTAGGCTTGAAGTAAGATTATGAGTTTTTGTGGATGGATGGTTTACTTTTTTAAACAAAAATAAAGAAATTCCGAGCGTTTTGTTTTTTAATTTAAATCGGCTGCTACAGGCAACAAGCTTTACTTATACAAGCTTTTACCTATACTAACGAGATTTTGTTTAGACTGTTGTCGATCGCTTTCTACATACCAGAATACATTATTTTGTTAAGTAATGTAAAGTTTTCTTAATAGATTGGTTGACTAGTTGGAAGTGAAAATTTTGACAAAAAAATTTACCTCTACTACCAGCTTAGCGAGACACAAGCAAGACTTATGCAAATTCGATCGCAAAAAGGAAAATAAATATAAGTTTGGAGTTAGTAATTATAAACATGTGTTTTCAGAAACTTTAAAGTTTTACAGTTTTTTCTAAAGATTCGACTAAGCGATCTCCCTAAGCGAGACAAGTTGGAGGCGGAGAAATTAGGATCTCGATAAGAATCCGATCTAGCCCCAACATGAAAACCTTACTGGCAATTTTCTCCCAACTTATTTTTTGGTTTTGGAATATAGCTTTTCTGTTAATTGTCTATTTAGGAATTTTGCCGCTAGTGGGTATTTCCCTGGCGACGGCGGTTGTTAGGGGTGAAATCGAAACAGAGTTTTTGCTGACATTGGTAGGCACGATCGCGACACCAACTATTTGTACGATCGTCGGCTTAGTATTTTTACGCAAACGCCCTCTTGAATTGATGCGGCTGTTTTATGGAGTGGAAGCCCCATTATTTCTTTTGTGTTTATTGCGTTTGTTTGTTTTGAGAGAATTAACCCCTGCAAGTAATCTCATTCTCTCGACGGTTTTTGTTTGTACGATCGCCTTCTTCAGTGAAGTAGTTTGGGGCTACAGTCGCAGTAAAGTAAGTTTGGCATGGTTACAGGCGATCGCCCATAGTTTGATGTTATTGGTGGGTTTGTATGAGGGATTATTGCTGTTATTCTACGCCGTACCTGCGGCTGTAGTGTCTTTGGTAGGATTCTTCTCTTTTGAGTGGTTGAAAGGATTGTGGTCGATGGTAAGTCAATCTCCAGGGATCTTTTTTTCCTGGCTTCCTCTGACTTTATTATTTTTTGGTTTGAGTTGCACTCTTTTTTTGGGAATGCCTTCAGCTTTAACAGCTTTATACGTTCATTCGGCGCAACGTATTTATCGGGCTTTTAGTTATCAACATGGACGCAAGCGCGCCCTCCAAGTTGGTTTGGCGACCATTAGTGCTTGGTTGGTATTGTTTGTTTCTTTTTACCAACAGCCTCAAGTTGAAGCTTTCGCTTTATTAAATAAGCCCGCCCAAACCATAGAAATTCGTAGCAAACTAGTGGCGCGATCGCCAGCAATTCGTCAAGGACTAGTTAACGCTTACTTATATCCCTATCGCTATTTGGGTACGGTGAAAGAAAGCAACCAAATTGCAACCATCTATAGAGATGTTTTTAGCTTACCTACATCTTTTAATACAACTCTACAAAATACTTTTAATTTACTCATTTCTCCTTTTTTGTATCGCGGTTCTGACAGCGACAGCAACAAAGCGGAAAAACTTTACGCCCAATTTTTCGATACATCTATCCAAAAAGGTGAAAAAGAAGCCGTACAACACGCTTTAAAATCGACTGCGATCGTCGATGATGCTAAAGCAGGAGTATTAAATATCAATCAGAAAAAAGTTTGGCTGAAGGAACAGAAAGTTAGTGTAACCGAACGTGGTAATTGGGCGGATGTAGAACTTTACGAAGTTTATGAGAATCAAACTTTTGATGTCGAAGAAATTTTTTATTCTTTTTCTTTGCCAGAAAGTGCTGTTATTACTGGAATTTGGTTGGGAGATACCGATAATCTACAAAGACGTTTCCCCTTTCAAATTACTACTCGCGGCGCGGCACAAAAAGTATACAATTCTCAAGTAAGAAGAGAACGCCCTGTCGATCCTGCTTTATTAGAACAGGTAGGGCCAAGACAATACCGTTTGCGGGCTTTTCCAGTACCGCCCAAACGAAGAAGTTGGGAGATAAATAATGGCAGCGATCGCCCGACTCAGATGCATTTGTGGCTTACTTACAAGGTATTGCAACAAGATGGTAAATGGCAATTGCCCAAATTATTAGAGAAACGCAATATATTTTGGACTCAGAAAACGCAACGCTTCCGCAACGGCAAGAAAATTAATTTAGCTAAAGAAAATTGGTTGGAAGCTTCTTTGACATCCAAACAACAGCAAACTCAACTGCAACAAGTTAGTTTGTCAGAAGGTTATCGCGTTACGGCTAAACCCTTGGAAGATCGCGTTTTACCTAAAAATAAAAAATTAGCGATCGTCGTAGATAGTTCTCGCAGTATGGAAACCGATCGAAACGAGTTGGCGAGTAGCTTGAATTGGTTGCAAAAAAATGTTGTTTCAACAAACGATTTGGATATATATTTAACTGCTTCTACTGGTATGCAATCGCAACGTTTTGACGAGTTATCTCAATTCAATCTCGATTGCCAGGTTTTTTATGGGACTTTGCAAATACCAGAAATGTTAAAACAATTTGCTAGTCTGCAAGGCGATCGTCAATACGATGCAATATTAGTAGTTACGGATGAAGGCAGTTACGAATTAGCTGACGATAAAAAAGATTTTCCGCCGATCGACGCGCCTTTATGGTTAGTTCATCTCGGTTCTTTGTCTCCTGCTTATGCCGATACAGTTTTAAGTGCAATCGACGATAGTGATGGCGGTGTAGCGACAGAGGTTTCTGAAGTGTTGCAACGTATGGCAACTAAGTCAGCTTTTGGTGATTCTATTGTTAATGTCGTCGATGGTTATGCTTGGTCGATCGACAAGGAAGCAACGGTTGACTCTATTAGTAATTCTGGGTTTGAATCAATGGCGGCGCGATCGCTGGTACGCAGTTTAAGCAAGCAAATTCGCCAAGGAGATTTGGCACAATTAGATAATATTCACGCGATCGCTAAGAGATATAAGATAGTCACTCCTTTTTCTTCGGCGATCGTTTTGGTAAATGACGAACAAAGAGAATTGCTAAAGAAAGCTGAAGCCCAAGCCGATCGGTTCGATCGAAAGGTGGAAAATGGTAAGGAAAATTTGATTAAACCAAATAATCCTTTAAATGCGGCAAAAATTCCCGAACCCAGTCCGATTGTGGGAGTAGTCGCGATCGCGCTGTTGTTTTTTATCGATCGAATTAGAAAGAGTCCACAGATGAAAGCAGATAAACGCAGATAGTTTTTTAAGTGGATCGATGTCTACGACACGACTACGTCTACGAGATATAAATAATGCACAGTTTTAGCTGTCTCAGTCCACTACAATTAAAGATTTGTCAGTTAATAATATGAATGGATATTTATTTACATTTATCTAATGTAGTTTCTCGTCAACCTTACCCGCTTTTATTTGCTACGATTAGCGGGGCGCATTTGTATGGTTTTCCTTCGCCTGATTCTGATTATGATTTGCGTGGCAGTCATGTTTTACCAGTTAAAGAAGTTGTTGGTTTGAATTCGCTTCGAGAAACTATTGAGGTTTCTAATACAGAAAATGCGATTGAACTAGATTTAGTGACGCACGATATTAAGAAATTTTTTGGGTTGCTTTTGAGAAATAATGGCTATGTTCTAGAACAAGTTTATTCGCCGCTAATCGTACATACGACACCAGAATATGATGAATTGAAAGCGATCGCCCGTGGTTGTATTACTCGTCATCACAGTCATCATTATTTAGGATTTTCTCGCACTCAATGGCGTTTGTTTGAGAAAGAAGTGCCTCGAAGAGTTAAACCGCTTTTGTATGTCTATCGAGTTTTACTGACGGGTATTGATTTGATGCAAACTGGTATTGTTGAGGCAAATTTAGTTAATCTCAATCGAGAATTTAATTTAAGTTATATTGACGATCTAATTTCTATAAAGTTAGAAGGGGCGGAAAAATCTGTCTTAGAAAATATTGATGTAAAATTTTATAAACAAGAATGGTATCGATTGCAAAGTGTATTAGAAAAAGCTTCAGCAAAAAGTCATTTACCAAAAACACCATCTGCTAAACCCGCACTTAATGATTTGTTGGTAAGATTGCGAATGAAAACTGTATGAAGGTTCGAGAAGAATTAGAAAACGCGATCGCGAATTTATATATAGTTTTTTCTGAATATCCTTTGTGTCAACATATTGAAGGTTGTCCTTGTTGTGTCAACGAAAACGATGATATAGTAATTCACTCCAAACTGTTAAAAAATTTGACTGCTTCCGATCTCGATCGCTTTGTTTTCAATGCAATGACTACTTGGGGAACGGTTGAAGATTTCAAGCATTTTCTTCCTCGTATATTTGAGTTGTTTGCACTCGAACCCGACAAGTTTTTATGGTCGAATTTGATTATTGAAAAGTTGGATTATGCCGATTGGTACAATTGGGCAGAAATAGAAAAAACTGCTATTACAAAATTTTTAATAGCAGTTTGGAATTATATTCTTTCTGAGTTTCCAGCGCTTGGGTTTTCTTTGGCAATTAACAACTTTTTAACTAGTTTGGGAAAGATATTCAAAGACTTAAAATTATTTTTAGACATTTGGCGCGATCGATCTTCAATTTCTGCACAACTTCATTTAGCCCAATTTATTCTCGATGATGTCAGATTTAACGAACAAAAAATAAAAATATTGGGATTGTCGAAGATACAGTCAGAGCAAATGATTAACTGGTTATTAGAACCAGTGACGATTGAAACCTTAGAAAAAGTATTTTTTGAAAATTTAGAAGAATCATTTGCTAATGAATTAGCAAATGCGATCGATATACTTTCAGTGTATCAAAGTTAATAAAATCACTAATAATTATAAAAACCGATCGCTTATTTTTAAAACAACCTACGATCGAAGATACAAAAGCAATTTTTGAAAGATACGCACGAGATTTAGACTGACTTGAAAACTAAATCGATCGCACAAACACAAAATTTCCTAGAAAAATGTATTCTAGCTTGGATAAATAATGATTCTTTTTACGCTTTGCATCATTATACTTCGGCACGAGTGTTAGAGAAAGTTGGGATGCAAAGAAAAGGTATTTTAAAACGGTGGATAATACATCCCAACCTTGGTGACGAACCAAGAAATTGTTACTGTTAAGCGATCGCCAAGTAAAATTAACTTAAGCTTGTAGCCAAAGTTGTTGTACTCGATCGGGAAGCCAATCTGCAACTTCTTTAATTCTTTCTTCGGAAAGTTCGTCTTTAGTGGCAGAGAAGACGGCTGAAATAACTTTTTCTGGACTTGTTGTCGGCATTATTCCGCCTTCATTTGCAACTCTGGAGATAAATAAATCAGAATTAATTCCAGAAAGTCCTTTTCCTTTTAAGGGTGGACGTATCCGACTCAAAAATCCGACAATGGGGTTAGTATCTTTCCAAAGTTCGGCTACTTCCATTTGCAAAGCTTTTTCTTTGGTGTTCATAACCTCTTCGTGTAATTCGGCTTCGACACGATCGGCTGTTTCTGTCGTCATCACATCGCGCATGACGCGAAAAACAACTTCAGTAATGTCTCTTGCGTCGTAAGGATCGCCGAGTCCACCTTTAACCATAACTTTTTCTAGAAAAGATCCGTGTTCGTCAGCGATCGCGACTCTGGAATCCTCAACTTCAGTTGGATCGACTTCTGGTAGATTTTTATTAAAAACTTGGTCTGGCATAATTTTTTACCATGCATTTTAATATTGCAAGTTCTTAATTTCGCACAAAGTATAAACGCTTGAGATCGTTCTAAAGTTTGATATGTAAATCAGTCAAAAGTTAGAATTTTCACAAACTAGCATTTTAAATAGATTGAAATCTCGATTAGATTCAAGTCACTGTCGAACGCGAAAATTTAAGTTAAGTTGTGACAAATATTATTTTTGATAATTTTGTCATTGTTATTGCATGATAGTTATTTTTATTGTCTGCGTTATTTTTTTCTGCTTGGGAATAGTTGTCGGAAAAAATTTGGCAGTACGCGGTATTAATGCCGATAAGTCTCTAGATAAGCACAAAAAATTATTAATTATTGGTTTTATCGCGATCGCGGTTCTTTTTATTTTATTATTTATAGTCGATCGTTATAATATCGCCTACTTATTACCAAAAGTTTTTCCTTCGTCGATTCTTTTATTTTTGGGTGGATATTTTAATAATTTTGTTCTGTATTGGGGCTGTTCGATAATTGGTTTACTAGTTGCTTTAGAAGTATTTGGCAAAAGTCATATTCGACAAAAAATTCAATTGTCTTTTGCTTTAATCGCTATTTCTTATGCTTTGGTATATCACCTACATTACCTTTTACCAATCGGTCATTTAGTAACTCGATCGATAATTTATGATGATGTTGTTATTCAAACTACGCCCTACACCTGCGCGCCAGCAAGTATAGCTACTCTGGCTAGATTAGTAGGTAAAAAGCCAAATTTTACTGAAAAAGATGCGATCGAATTGACACAAACCAATCGCTTTGGTACGACCACCCTAGCAGAAATTCAAGCTTTAGATGCATTAGATTTACAACCGCAATACGAACATAATTTAACGATTAAAGATTTAGTCGCTCGAAACCAACCAGCTTTATTACACGTTAAAGAAAGATATCGAGGTCAATTAAATAGCCACGCGGTAGTGTTATTAGAAATCAATACTCCGCAGCAGCTAATTACTATTGCCAATCCACTTTACGGAAAACAAGTTAAAACATTTCAAGAAATGAATGAATATTGGTTTGGTGAAGCAATATTTGTCAATCAAACATAATTTTGCCAAACAAAGCGGTAATTTTCTTGTTGACTTTATACTGTTTATCTCTGTTTCTGATGATGTACTTCAATGACGGTATGAACGTTACCTCTGGGAGCAAAATCACCTTTAATAGTAATTTCTAAAGGATCGCAAGCAGCAACGAAATCATCTAAAATTTGATTGATCGATTCTTCGTGAGAAATATAGCGATCGCGATAACTGTTAATGTAGAGTTTGATTGCTTTTAATTCGACTACTTTTTCATCGGGTGAATAGGTGATATAAATAGTAGCAAAATCGGGATAGCCAGAAAAAGGACACTTGCAAGTAAATTCTGGCAAAGTAATATTAATATTATATTTTCTGCCGATTCTGGGATTGGGAAAAGTAATTAATTCGCCTTCTGCGATCGAGCGTTCGCCGTATTTAAGATTGTTATTTGATTCTGTCGATTGTTCTTGCTCTTGAGAAAAATTAGTCATTAACTTGTCAATATTTTTTTGCTTAAATTCTGTAGCTAAAAAAATTTTAATAGATATTCAACTTTTTTGAAAATTGGTATTGCCGCAGCGATCGCAACGCCTGCTTGTCAACGCGATAGGAGCGCCTGTAATTCTCACAGTCAATTGCCAAACAAGTTTCCGATCGCACTTTTTGTTAGCGTTGCGATCGAGATCGACTCATTTTTAATGCCAATGGGGATCGTCACTAATTCAAAAATGAGAATCACTTAATACATCGAAACAAAATTTTGGCACTTACAAAATAATTCAACAAATATTGAAAAATATCTTAAGATTGACAAATATAGAGAAATACTTTTCTTGAAAACTGACCAACCAATAATTTAAAAAGAGACTAGGAGGATACCTATGGCGCTCGTACCCATGAGACTGCTGCTGGATCACGCGGCTGAGAACAATTACGGCATTCCCGCCTACAACGTTAATAACTTAGAGCAGATTCTGTCAATCATGAAGGCTGCTACCGAATGTGACAGCCCCGTAATCTTGCAAGCTTCTCGCGGCGCTCGCAGTTATGCAGGGGAATATTTTCTCCGTCACTTAATTTTAGCAGCAGTAGAAACCTATCCCAACATCCCCATTGCCATGCACCAAGACCATGGTAATAGCCCAGCTACTTGCTACTCTGCTATGCGTCATGGTTTCACCAGCGTAATGATGGATGGTTCTTTGCAAGCAGATGCAAAGACTCCTGCGAGCTTTGACTATAATGTTAACGTAACTTCTGAAGTCGTTAAAGTTGCTCACTCGATCGGCGTTAGTGTCGAAGGTGAATTGGGTTGTTTGGGTTCTTTGGAAACTGGAAAAGGTGAAGCAGAAGACGGTCACGGTTTTGAAGGAGCATTAAGCAAAGACCAACTGTTAACCGATCCCGATGAAGCGGTAGAATTTGTAGAGCGCACTCAAGTAGATGCTTTGGCAGTTGCGATCGGTACTAGCCACGGTGCTTACAAATTTACTCGCAAGCCTACTGGCGAAGTTTTAGCAATCAGCCGTATTGAAGAAATTCACCGTCGCCTACCCAACACTCACTTGGTAATGCACGGATCTTCTTCCGTTCCCCAAGAATGGATCGATATGATCAACCAATACGGTGGTAAGATTCCTGAAACTTACGGCGTACCCATTGAAGAAATTCAAAAAGGTATTAAGAGCGGTGTTCGCAAAGTAAATATTGACACCGACAACCGTTTGGCAATTACTGCTGCGATTCGCGAAGCTGCGTTTAAAGATCCATCTAACTTCGATCCTCGCCACTTCATGAAGCCTTCGATCGAGTACATGAGAAAAGTGTGCTTGGAGCGCTATGATGCTTTTGGTTCTGCTGGTAATGCTAGCAAAATCAAACAAGTAAGCTTGGATGACTTTGCTGCTAAATACGCTAAAGGCGAATTAGCTGCTAGTGTTAAGAAAGCTACAGCGGTATAAGAATTAGTAATTAGAAACTAAATAAGCCTAATTTTTAATTTGGGTAGTTGTTAAGCTACCCAATTTTTGTTTATTTATTCGCTGCGATCGATTACTAACTATTTAACTTCGCGATCGAAACTCTAACTATAGCGCTAGGTATTTTTGTATTAATTACTTGGTTGAATTAACTTGCACTTGAAATTCCAACTATAGCGCTACAATACATTTGCACTAGGTAGCTGACAATTTAACTTCGCGATCGAAACTCTAACTATAGCGCTAGGTATTTTTGTATTAATTATTTGGTTGAATTAACTTGCACTTGAAATTCCAACTATAGCGCTACAATACATTTGCACTGGTTTGCTGACAATTTAACTTCGCGATCGAAACTCTAACTATAGCGCTAGGTATTTTTGTATTAATTATTTGGTTGAATTAACTTGCACTTGAAATTCCAACTA
>JBOFLQ010000205.1:0-3246 GCA_051657945.1 Xenococcaceae cyanobacterium
AATTAAAGAATGGCGATCTTCGATCGAAAAACTCGATCGAATTAATTTGCTCTCATTGAAATTGGTGAGAATCCCTCGATGATTGCTATGTTAATCTTGGGATAATGCTAGTTTTTATATGCCAATAAAAACAATGAAAGCTTTGGAAAACTATACAGTAGTCATTCGTCCTGATGATAATGGAACGTTTGTAGCTTACGTCCCTGCGATTTCTGCTTGTCACGCCTGGGGACAAACTATAGATGAAGCACGCGCCGAACTAGTCAATGTTTTTGAAATGATTCAACAAGAGTACGAAGAAGCAGGACTGTCGCTTCCTCAAGACGTTGAATTAACAGTTGCTAATGCCAGCTAAAGCTAAAGAATTAGAAAAAGTTGCACGAAAGATCGGATTTAGAAAAACACGACAAAAAGGTAGTCACGCACGGAAAGCAACATCCCGATGGACGTTCTACTACTATACCCATTCATGGTAATGCTGAAATTGGTGGTTGGTTATTTAAGGAAATTCTCAAACAAATGGGTATTACAGAAGAAGAATTCAACCAACTTCGATAAATTTTCAGTTGAATCTTTAAAATGGATCGACCAAAACTTCTAGATTCCACAGGATATAAGATCCGTGCTAAGAATCGATAACCCGATTCAAAATGTTCAGTAATTCTTTGGAACTATAGGGTTTTGGCAAGAATGCCATAACACTGGCGTAAATTTTTTTAAACATCTCATTTTCGGGATTCAATCCGCTGGTGAGAATTACTTTGACTTCTGGGTCAATTTTTTTTAACCCGTAAATAGTTTTTGCACCATCGAAAGAGGGCATCATCAGATCCATTAAAACAGCATCAATTTTGTACTGGGCATACAGCACGATCGCCTCTACTCCATCAGTTGTAGTTAGTACCCGATAATCATGAGATTCGAGCAGGGTTTTGGTAACTTGGCAAATATGTTCTTCATCATCCACAATCAAAATTAACGCTCCATTACCTTTCGGTAAATCCAGATTTGTTTCTGGTGTTGATGTGGTTATTTCTTTGGCTGGCAAAAATACTTTAAACTGAGATCCTCTTGCTTCTTCACTCAATACTTTAATAAATCCACCGTGGCTTTTAACAATGCCTAATGTGACTGAAAGACCTAATCCCGTACCTTTATCCAATCTTTTGGTAGTAAAAAATGGGTCGAAAATTCGATCGATTATATTTAGTGGAATACCATCACCAGTATCGGCTATTGTGATAACAACATAAGTGCCGACTTGGGCTTCAGGTTCCATACAAACATAACTTTCATCTATGAAGATGTTTTCGGCGGCGATCGTAAGACTACCGCCGTTGGGCATGGCATCTCGTGCATTGAGACAAAGATTTAGGAGTACTTGATGTAGTTGAGTTAGATTGCCGTAGATTGCCCAAAGATTTGGTGCGGTATGTTTGTGAATATTAATCGATTTAGGAAATGTTTCTTGCGCGATTAGCTTCAAGTCTGAAAGTAGTAAATTGACTGGCAAAAGTACGCGCTTCCCTTCCGATCCGCGAGCAAATGTCGTTACTTGCGTGAGTAAATCTGCTGCGCGTTGGGCGTTGATTTCAATAACTTTGAGCATTTCTTCGATGCGTTCGTTACTGCCGCAAAATTCTCTTGTTAAAAGTTGAGCGAGTCCCAATATTGGTGTGAGAATATTGGTGAGGTCGTGAGAAATGCCACTGGCAAGAGTACCGATACTTTCTAGGCGCTGGGAACGAAGACATCTTGCTTGTAGTTGTTTGCTTAGAGTGACATCGGTATCGACAATGAGTGTAGATTGGGGATGATTATTTTCATCGCGCACCAAAGTCCAGCGACTTTCTACAATAATATTTTCGCCATATTTATTGACTCGATCTAAACTACCTTGCCACGAGCCAATCTCTAGTATTTCTTCTTGAATTTTAGCTAGTTCTGCAAAATTTGTTCGATCGAGAAACTGTGCGGCATTTTTGCCTGACACTTCTTCTTTTTCCCAACCGTAAACTTTTTCTGCGCCTTGATTCCAATATAAAATTTTATCGTTGATGTCGCGAACTATAATTGCATCTGTGGCAATATCTAGTAGGGCAGCTTGTTGGTGAATTTTTTGTTCTGCTTGCTTGCGCTCGCTTAAATCTCTTAACAACCAGCGCAAATTAACAATTTCACCTTTAGAGTTGTAAGTAGCAGAGACAGATATTGCTACTGGCAATGGTTCTTTTTGGCGTGGTTTTAAACTTATTTCCCAATTTTGAAACAGAAGCGAACTTCGATCGTTTTTTTCTGGGTTAACTAAATTTTTGATGCTATTGTCATTACGGTTTGTAACTAATAAGTTCAGCACTTGCGACCATTTACTATCGGGCGTGTCGCGATCGATCTGCGGGATGAAAATGTCTAGCGGTTTGCCGACTATATACTTTTGAGAAATTTGAAGTAAATCTGCTGCGATCTGGTTGGCTTCTTGAATGATTCCTAATTCATCGGTAACTAGATATCCATCTGGAGCGAATTCAAATAATTCTTGATAGCGCTGACGTTCTAATTCTACCCGTTTATTGGCGACAGTTAGGGCTTGATTTTGCTGATGCAACTCTTCTATGGCAACATGCAACTCTTCGAGAGTAATAGAGAGTTCGGCGATCGCCTCATCTTGTAGTTCTTTGGGTAAATCTTCAGATTTGCTGACATATTTTTGAATGGTTTCCAAGCGCTGCTGCGTTTGTTCGACCTTTCCACCAAAATAATCTATGTTCATATTTTTTTTTATTTTGATTGAATTAATAATTTTAAAAACAATTTTTTTTTAATTAAACAATAAATTCGATCTCAATAAATTATTTTTTAAGCGATTATAATAATAAACTTCTTGCCAAAATTATAGTTTTTTAAAAGAGTCCACAGATAAACAAGGCGCGCATGTCGGAGGAAGCCTGTGCGGGATTTAATGATGTTTCCGAGCGAAAAGTTTACGAAGTCATCGCAGCATCGGGACTAAACGTCCCGATGACCGATGACCCGCCGTTCCGATCTGCTTGGCGCGCCGTACAGATAAACACAGATGTGATGGAGTTATGCAAGAGGACTAGTGTACTTTAATTATTTTCAAGCTGCTGTATATATATTTTGAATCGGGTAAGCTTTAAGTTTTAAGCTTTCGGTAAAAGCGAGAGGAAACAGATAGTCTTATTGTTTACTTCATTTATTTGGAAAACGCTGTATCAATAAATACTA
>JBOFLQ010000206.1:0-48107 GCA_051657945.1 Xenococcaceae cyanobacterium
AGCTTTTGTCCCAGATGTCCCGCGTCCATGTGGAGGTAGCGATAGACGCGATCGCCGTACTTGTTGACTGCTGCCTTTAAATCGGTGGTATGAAAAACAACTGCGGCGGCATCTCTACCTAGATCTTGCCCCAAACAAAGATAGTGTAATTCGCGTCGAAAATTTGTAAAGCGAACTTGCCGCAATTCTTGTGCTTTGGGAGCATAGTAATAACAACCTTCTTCCAATCCAGTCACTCCAGATACGGCGATAAAAGTTTCGATTAAATTTAAATCGAAATAATCTGGAGATGCATCTAAACCTCGATCGACATAATCAGGAGATTGGTAGGTAAAATTTAGTAATGCTTTTAATTCTTCTAAAGTTATTTCCTCGCCACTAAAAGCACGGGTAGAACGTCTCTTTAAAATTGTATTTTCCAAACCCAAAAGTTTTTCCGACCAATCAATTGGATTAGTTTGAGTGGATACTTTTAGGCAGAAAGGAAAATTATATTTATCTTCTAAAGAAATTTCTTCAGTTGAAGGCGCGATCGAATCTAATTCTAATAACTCTTTAATTTCGGTTGCTTGATGAAAATAATAAAGTAATTCTCCGTCTGGAACGAGATTATATTCTGTTTGTTGTGGCGAAGGCAACGCCGTAGGGGCAATTGGAGTTGTTCCTACCTGTTTGGCATCCAATAAATCAACTAAAGGAATTACAGTAATAACACCTTCAAGTTGGCGATCGAGATAAAGCAATTTGTCGATCGCCTCATCTTTAAAACCACCAATGAGATGGGGACGGTAGTGATTAATCGCCGCAGCTAATTCTACATTGCCCAATAAATGCCCCGTATCGAGAAAAATGCGTCGATAAGCCCGATCTTCGTAACGCCATGCCGAACGGAAAAATATAGCTGTAGTGACGATCGCTAATTCTGTCTCTTCTAAAGCGCTATTTTCAAAACAAGCTGTTTGCAATTGAGACCAAACATTATCTTCCCAAAAATGAATTAGAGAATGATTTTGGGGCTGGTAATTATATAAACCTGCTGGGAGTATGGCAGTACCGCGAGAAATTAAATATAGTTCTGCTGGATACAAACCACCCGCCGAAGGTGCCGATCGCAGGTACAAGGGAGGGCCATACATCGTCGGCATTTTAGCTGTTAAACCATAACTGCACAGTAACAGACGAGATAGTCTTTGCCAAGCTAATCGTTCGCCAGCTAAATCTTCTTGTCGAGATAAATAAGTAGTTAGTTCGTAGGTATTGCCAATCTTGTATTCTTTAAATGGGACTGGTTGATTTTCCCAATCGAGCGTTTTACTTTTGGTGGCGATCGTTTCTGGAGCGTATTTAGTTCGCTCGTGATAATGACTGGCTATTGAGACTGGCAAGTTAGACATGGCTACTATGTGAGATTTGGATTTTTCTCTCAATTCCAAGCACTGCGAACTTATCTAATTTATCGTTTCTTGGTGCCAAGAACCATAACGTCGTGCATAATAATTGAGAATATCGGCGAGCAGTTTTTGCGATCGATCGTCTAAATTAACACGATATTCGATTTGCAAATATTTTATTTGACTTTGCAGATAGTCGAATTGCGGTTGTGACGACTCCAAGCAAGTTGGTTGTTCGATTAATTCTGTTTTGACTCCTTCTATTTGTCGCAGATGAGCGGCGATTTCTAAATATATTGCTAAAGGTAGTTTTTCGATCGCCAGGCAATCGCGTTTTGTCTCCACTTTTAACTGATGCACTCTAGGCAATCCTGTTTACTAAATTTTCTTTAAATATCTTCTCATTCGCTCGAGATTTTTAAAAAGATTTAATTTTTCTACCGGAGCCAGGGTAATTTGAAAACTCATAAAAACTTCTGTAATTTGTTTGACAAATTTCCCTAAGCTCGACAAAATTGCTTTAACATTTTTAGAGGTTAATTCTACTTAAAAATATTTATGATCGATTCTAAAGGTCGTTTGTTTGGCAAGATTAGTGTCTTAGATTTAGGGGCTGCTTGCGTTATTTTTTTAGTTGTTGTTGGTATTTTTATTTACCCAGGTGCTGGCGGTTCGATCGCTCAAATGAATAGTTCCAAACCAATCCAAGTAGACGTTCTTGTCAAAGGATTGAGCGTTAGTAATTTTAAAGCATTGCAAGCTGAATTTAAGGAACAAAAAAAGGCAAATATCGTCATCCGCAATCAACCCGCAGGAGAGATTGAAATTCTCAATTCAAAACCTTTACCAAGAACGACTGTCGTACCTCAACCAGATGGATCTGTTAAAGCTTTGCCCGATCCTAGACCTGAAGTTTCTATGATGCAAGATATGATTTTAACTTTAGGTGGGCAAGCAGAAATTACTAACAATGGCGTAGTTTTAAATAAGACTAAAAAAGTAAAAATAGGTACGCCAATTCAGTTAGAAGGTGCTGATTTTGATTTTAATGGCAGTGTTATTGAAGTTCGCATTAGCAATAGTTAATTTAATTCGATCGCATCAAGCGTTGCCAAGTTAATTGAGATTTTTCTTCGTACCAATGCCAGCGTAACAAATGCGCGGGTTGTCCTAAAGAAAGTCCAGGTAAACCGATCGCTTTTCTTGGTGATTCTGTCGCCATAGCGATCGCTTTTTCTATTTCACAAATACCCCAATCGACTAAGTTTTTTACTCCTACTAATAAAGGTAAAGTTGTCCCTGCTAAAGTTCCCTCTAGCAAACGAGCTGTTCCATTAATGACTTCGATTTGACGACTATCCCAAGGATAAATTCCATCCGCTAATCCGATTGGTGCTAAAGCGTCGCTGACTAGAAAGATAGTTTTGCTATCGCTAGCATTAATTAATATCTTCATCATTGTCGGAGATACGTGTTGTCCGTCAGCAATTAAACCGCAATAAACATATTTATTGACGATCGCTTCTCCTAATAATCCTGGTTCGCGATGGTGTAGGGAAGGCATTGCATTAAAAGCATGTGTTACCATTGACGCGCCTAATTGAAATGCTTTTTTTGCTTGTTGTTCTGTGGCTAAAGAATGCCCTAAACTAATTACAATACCTAAAGATTTTAAATAAGAAATTACTTCACCTGTAGGATTTAATTCTGGTGCTAAAGTAATTACTTTGACGCTCGAACTATATTCTCCTAAAACTTTTTTAACATTTTCAATACTTAAAGGAAGCAAATATTCTTCTGGATGTGCGCCTCGTTTTTGAGAGTTAAGAAATGGCCCTTCTAAATGTACACCTAAAATTTTTGCCGCTTGTTCTTCTCTGTTATCAAAAGAAGAATATTCGAGCATGAATTTAGCAATGACAGATAGCGATCGCTGAATTTTTTCAACTGAAGTTGTTACGATTGTCGCTAAGAATCCATCAACTCCTTGTTGCCATAAAAATTCGCAAACTTTCTCTAATACAGGTAAATCTTTTTCTTCTAAATCGGGGAAAGCTAAACCCAAACCGCCATTAATTTGTAAATCGATTCCACCTAAAGAAATCCAATCGCCATTAACATCAATTGTCGATCGATCTAGGTTATTTTCTTCGCCACTTTTTTGTTCTATTATCTGTTCGATCGAGCCGCAGTCATTAATATCAATTCGATACAAACCTTGCTTGTCTATTAACCTAGCATTAACAATTTTCATAATTTATTGCCGATCGATTGATTGGTGCGATCGCTATCTTTTAAAATATCCTGATGTCGCAGCGATTTCTTTCCCACCAGTCAAACCTGTCCGCCGACAAGCTAATAGTTTATCGGGCAACGGGCAATGCTGCACCGAGCATGGGTAGTGCTGATTGTTCGCTATTTGCTACTTAGCACTTTGCCATTCAAACGTCCCTTCTCTACTGCATTAGCTAAATTTTCTAACATGGTGGTAGTAGTGTCAAAATTGACGCAAGCATCGGTAATACTTTGACCGTAAACTAGTTTTTTTAAATCGAGGGGAATTGCTTGATTGCCAGCCACTAAATGACTCTCAACCATTACTCCCATCAAATAAGAATTTCCTGTCGCTACTTGAGTAGCGATCGCATCTAAAACGACGGGTTGACGCTGATAATCCTTGCTACTATTACCGTGACTGCAATCTACCATCAGACGCGAATTCATATTTTTTGTCGCCAGAATCTTGGCTGCGTTTTCCACACTGCTAGAATCGTAATTAGTGCCGCTTTGACCGCCACGCAAAACTACATGTCCGTCTGGATTTCCTGTCGTGGTGACGATGCTGGCTTGTCCTTGGTAATTAATACCTAGAAAATGATGCGATCGACTCGCTGATAGCATCGCATTGATTGCTGAATCGAGACTGCCATCAGTACCATTCTTAAAACCGACTGGCATCGACAAACCAGAAGCCATCTCTCGGTGTGTTTGACTTTCGGTGGTACGAGCGCCGATCGCCGTCCAAGAAATTAGATCTGCTATATATTGAGGAACGATCGGATCGAGTAGTTCGGTAGCGGCTGGCAAACCCATTAGTGATAAATCTAACAATAATTTACGCGCCTTTCGCAATCCCGTATTAATTTCAAAACTATTATCGATGTGGGGGTCGTTAATCAAGCCTTTCCAACCAGTAGTAGTACGAGGTTTTTCGAAATAGACGCGCATGACTATTTCTAAACTATCTTTTAGGCGATCGCGCAACGGTAATAATTTTTTCCCATATTCGATCGCCGCATCTACATCGTGAATCGAGCAAGGACCAACAATGACAAGCATTCTGCGATCTTCACCATGTAAAATATGTCTAATTTTTTGACGCGTCTGCGTTACCAAAGTAGCGGCTGTTTCTGTAATTGGGTATTCGTAATGAAGCGTAGCTGGATAAAGTAGAGGGCGCGTTTCAACTACGTGTAGATCTGAAGTTTTTTCCATAATTATCTCCTTATAGTTATTGTGCGATTAAAAATAATAAAACAAAAAAGATTCCGATCGAAATTTGCTTTCTATATTTTTATATGTATTAAATTTTTAATTTATCGCTTCAAAAATATATCTATTTAGCTACTACGAACGGGTTTTTACTTTAATCTACCAGTAGATAGACTCTATTTCGATCGTAAACAGGCATATTTAAGCATTATACCCAGTCAAACTTTTGCTCATGCAATATAAGTTTTGATTTGGTCGAAAAGCTCACACGACATTGCGATTAAATTAAGTCAATAAATCTTAACAATTTTACTTCATCGAAAATATAGATATTTCACAATAAAAGTTAGGAAGCCTACTAGCAAAGAAGTATAAAAACTATGACAGACTTAGCGCGCCGAAGAAAAATTCTCGATCATTTAGCAAAAAGTGTTAATAACAAGTCATTAATGCCAAATACAAATGGATCTGTCTCCAAAAAAAAGGACGAGTCCATCGACCCATTTGATTCAACAACTCTAAAAAAACCAGAACCGATTTTACCCAACCTGTCATCCTCAACGTCAAAATTCAAACCAGCACCGATCGCACCTAACGCTCAAGATCGCAAAAGAGCGATTAAAGATCATATTAAAATGAGTAGCGCCGAACTCGATTTAACTCAAAAAGAAGAAATAAAGCGCAAACAAAAAATTCAAGAACACATTCGCAAATCGATCGGATAGGGATTAGGGGATAGGGGTTCAGTAGTAAGTAGCAACTAGCAACTAGCAAGTAATAATTTTTTATCTACTCTTCCCTAATCCCTAATCCCTAATCCCTAATCCCTAATCCCTAATCCCTAATCCCTAATCCCTGTTCCCTAATCCCTAATCCCTAATCCCTGTTCCCTAATCCCTATTCCCTAATCCCTAATCCCTAATCCCTATTCCCTAATCCCTATTCCCTTTTCCCTAAAATGGTAGCATCAAGGTTGCAAAGTAAAATCTAACTCAGCATTTTTACTGTAATAATCTCGATCCAGCTACTATGCTAAATAAGCGTTTTTTTCTGTGGACAATTGGCTGTATTATTGCCATTAAATTATTGCTGATAACTCCTCCTGCTGTTGCCCAATTTCCCTCAATTCAAGATTTACTTTTTCAATCCAAAGATCTGGAAAACTCTTTAATTGAAAGAAGGGCGCAAAATCTATTAACTTCAGAGTGCCTGATTTTGGATGGTCGCTGTCTGTTTAAAATTGCTTTTCAACCAGAAATATCCGATCGCATCAATGACGTTCAATCAAGATTAAATAATATCAGCGAAGATTATCTCAAAAAAGAATCGGACACAATTAGAGTCACCAAACAAAGAAAAGGTAGTTCGATCGATCTCTACATAACGATCGGCGACGAAAGAGATGATGATGGTACTCGTCTTTTAACCGTAACAAAAGATGATGCCGACTTAGATTTCATGAGCATTGATGCTAAAGCAGATCGATTAGCTGAGGCTTTGAGAACAGGATTTAAACGTGCCAAACAGGAAAGACAAGGACAGTATCTAGAACGTCAAACTTTAATTGCTGCTGCCATTTTTGTTTTCATGTTTTTAAGCAGTTGGATCGTTTTTCGCTGGAATAAAAGTTGTAGACAAGTCCAAAAAAAGTTATCTCCTTCAGATAGTCAAACATATCTCCCCATATCTAAAGCACTCGATCGAAGACAGCAGTGGAACATTCAAGAAGTTCGACTGCGATTACTGCAATTAGCACAGATTGTAATTTGGGGTGGAGGTTCTCTTTTTATACTGGGTTTGTTTCCTCAGACAAGAACTATTCAGTTTGCAATAATTTTAAGTCTTCGCATTCCATTGAGGATAACATTTGTTCTCTTAATTACGTATGTTTTGATTCGTTTGAGCTACGCTTTAATCGCTCGTTTTAATTCTGCTTTTATTGTTAGTAGCTATTTAATCAATCGTCGAGAACATCGTCGCTTACAATTGCGCGTAACAACCATTAGCAGAATTTCTAGAAGCGTCATCACCATTATTTGGGTAGCATTTGGTTTTGTTATTACTTTGTCTGCTGTGGGTGTTAATATTGCGCCTTTGCTAGCTGGTGCAGGTATAGTTGGTGTAGCAATATCTTTGGCATCTCAAAACCTAATTAAAGACGCTATCAACGGTTTTTTTATCATTCTTGAAGATCAATATGCTGTTGGCGACGTAATTAATGTCGGCGAGGTTAGCGGTTTGGTAGAAAATATGAATCTACGAATCACTCAACTGCGAGACGGCGAAGGAAGATTGATTACTATTCCCAATAGCGAAATCAAAATTGTCGCTAACCTTTCTAGTCAGTGGTCGAGAGCAGATTTAAACATTCCCGTAGCATATCAAGCAGATATCGATAAAGCGATCGAATTACTCGTTAAAGTTGCAGAAGGAATGAGTCAAGAGCCAATCTGGAGAGATCATATTATCGAACCACCTGAAGTATTAGGAATCGATAATTTTGCCGATCGCGGCATCATTATTAAAGTCTGGATTAAAACCGAACCCCTCAAACAATGGGACGTTTCTCGCGAATTTCGCCGCCGCATCAAAATTGCATTCGATCGCGCTGGTATTCCTATTCCTTTACCTCAAAAACAGATTTGGTTCGACTCTAATTCAAAACAACATTTGGATATGAAGTAAACACAAACAATATTTTTAACGATTAAAGTCAGTAGCGGCAGATAACCTAGTACAGAAAGTCAAAAGTCAAAAGTTTAAATAGCTATAAATTAAAGTTTGTAGCTTATTTATAATGTTGCATAATTTATGACTCGGTGTACTAGACCAAGCCCAAGCGGCATTTGTCCGTCCGCTGTATTGAAATGTTAGCTGATTGGCGATAAATGAGAAGACCTAGTTGATAACAGCAAGTTGCGAACACGTTTGCTTAAAAGTATCTACTACTTCTTTAGGCGTGGGAGGTTCACCCTTATTTTGAAGAAATAACATTTCTAAGGCAGTTATGTACGCTTTGCCAAATGCAGTTGTAAGGGCTGCTGCTGTAGTTGCTGCAATTGTACCACCAATAACTGAACCAACACCAGGAATAAGTTTGAGAAGTCCCGATACAATCGTCCGTCCTGCAATCGTCCCACCTGCACCCACGACGACACTACCTACTATTGTCATGAAAAAACTCTCATCAATTGATAAACCAAAAGTTGTCGAGATTCCAGCAAGCATTCCAACTTGAATGGGGACGATAGCAATAGCATCGGAGAAAGGAATTGGTACTACCCCTATTCCTGCGGCACTAGCTGCTGCTCTTGCTACTATAATGTTAGACTGTGTTTTTTTTTATTCAATATCTATTTTCTGAGCAGCGACGAAAGCTCTCTTCTGACCTTCAGGTACTAACTGCATAGTTAAGTCTACAAGTTCCTTCAGTCCAATTGCAGGTCTAATATTGCCATCATCGTCTTCTTCAGGAAGCGCACGAGTACGAACTACATTTTTTGCTAGTGGCAATAACTTTTGAACCTCAGCGCGAAATCCTTTATCGGATTTTTCAGATCTAATTTTGGTAATTACAGCAACAACAGGCATATGATCTGCCAGCATTCTACAAAGATCTTCTTCTGCTGGCTGTACTCGACGTGAATCCTCTAAAATACATATCCAGGCTATATGAATATGTTTTCTAGGATCGATGTCTTTAGCGCGTTTGCCCACAAATAAACGTAGTTTGTTCCCCCCCCTCTTATTTAAAATACGATACGTCGTAGATAATTTATTGTTTCGATCCCTTTTAGTTGTATTTTAAAACTTGAGTTGTAGACTTTAATGTCTCGATCTCACTGATGTTTCAAAGATTGGCAACTAGTTCTTGAGCTACCAAATAAGTTCTATAGGATCGAATTAGAGAATTAACAGTTTGAAGTTTGAATAGCGATTGCGCTCCGCGCAGTGGCAAAGCCAATTGAGATAATAACCATATGAAGATGACGATTATTTATTTCAAGTTTCAATTTACAACCAAAAGGGATAGAGATAACATGTTACTTACGACGTATCGTATTTAAATAATGTAAATGAATTATTTGCTCGATCGCCAAGAAAAAATCAGCGCGGCATATATAGAACTAATTTGGTATCTGTAAAATACGTCTCCCAGTAGGGGAGGCGCGGCAGATCGAGGAGGACTGGATGCCGAGGTTTCTAAAGCATGTTGAAGTCCGTGAAACCTCATTATTGCATTGCGCCGTGCATGGCACTGCCATGCCCCTACTTGATTATCTAGATCGCTATTTAAATCTTAATTCCTTATTTTAAATACGATACGTCGTAGGTGATTTATTATCTCGATCCCTTTTAGTTGTATTTTAAAACTTGAGTTGTCTTCTTTCAATGTTTCGATCCAACTGATGCTTCAAAGATTGGCAACTGGTTCTTGAACTACCAAATGGTTTCTATATACAAAGTTCAATTATCAGTTCTTTCAGCAATCGTGTCGATTGCCTTAATTAGTTGCGATCGCTCCATTGAAAAACCAAAGTTCTTTTGAAAAAACTATATGCTAAAGCGATCGACTCGATCGTCCCCTCAATTTCCAAGAGTTGCCATAAAAATTTAGGTGCGATCGAACGGCTTGGAAAATTGGCGATAGCTTCGCCCCAACGGAGTCCAATCGCCTTTGTCTAGTTTCAGATTTAAAGGAACTTATTTAAATCACAACAATTCTTTGCTTGTCAAATAATTGTTACAAACGCTTACAATTTAGAACTTGTTTAAAGCTTGTCTTTAATCGGTCGCGATAACGAAAAATAAGGCTTGTAGAGGTGTTTTCTAAAAATAGACGCACGAATCCGACTTAGATACGTTTTTATGTTATTCAAACCCCGATCGTTTCGTCAAGATCTGAAAAATTATCGGTACGATTTTTGGTCATTAGAGCGTATGAATTTATATTAAGCAAAAAAACACATTTAAATATTAAAACTCAAGGCAAAAACTTAAAAGTTTAGATTATGATTGCGATCGCATTTACATTTTCTGAATTTCGATCGCATCTTTGCAACAGTAATCACATATTTAAAACTATTTATTAGCGATCGCGTTTAATTGTCGAAAAATTATTAAACCAACCGCGTCGCCAGAAAAATAAAACTAAACCAGTAGCGATCGCCAGCATAATTCCCCAACACAGAGGATAGCCAAAATACCAATTTAATTCGGGCATATTAAAAGGAGACTTTTCCGTATTAAAATTCATCCCATAAATTCCCGCCACAAAAGTTAAAGGAATAAAAATTGAAGAAATTACGGTGAGTAACTTCATAATCTCGTTCATTTTGTTACCCACCGCCGACAAATAAACATCAGTTAAACTAGAAGCCAATTCTCTGTATGTTTCGACCAGATCGATAATCTGCACCATATGGTCGTAACAATCGCGCAAATAAATTAATACGTCAGAACTAATTAAAGCACTACCATCTCTAATTAAAGCGTTAATCGCATCGCGCTGCGGCCAAATTGCACGCCGTAAAGCTAGTAACTCTCTTTTGATTTGATATATCTCCGACAAGGTTTTATTAGTAGGATTCAAGACTACGTCATCTTCAAGCGCTTCGAGTCTTTCACCATAAAGTTCTAAAATAGGAAAATAACCGTCAATAATAGAATCCCATAAAGCGTAAGCTAGATAATCTGCTGGCTTTTGGCGAATCGCGCCTTTTTTGAAGCGAATGCGTTTGCGTACTGCCCCAAAACAATCTCTAGTTGCTTCTTCTTGTACTGTCAGTAAATAATACTTACCTAAAACAAAACTGACTTGCTCTAACCAAAATCCATTACCCTGTTCCTTGGGCATTACCATTTGGGTAATGATTACCAACTGATCTTCATAATCTTCTACTTTAGGTCTCTGTGGTACGTTAACGATATCCTCAAGTACCAGAGGATGCAATTTAAACACATCTCCCAAACGCTTCAAAATATCTTCGCTACCCAATCCAACTACATCAATCCAAGAAACCGATTCGGTGTCTAAATATTCAGCACAAGCTTCTGGAGTAAGATCGCTAGCACGAGTAAGTTTTTCGTGATTGTAATCGATTAAAACAATCTTGGGCGGTGCGGCGTTTTCGTCAATACTAAGAGTTCCCGGCATACTACCAGGGCGATCGTAAGAATAATCGAATAGATCGTTGTTCTCTTCTTCTTTGGCTTGTACTACTGAAGTATGCATCGGTAACTTTATGTTTTTCATGTACCCGAAATATCCAAACAAATGACTCTTTGTTTATTATTGACTTATCATAGTCACTTGTTGATACAACCACTCAGCAATCAATTGAGGGCAATTTTTCTTAAACCAACGCACCGCAAAAATTCTAAATATTGGTTTTGTCATGGTGGCGATCGCCTTCATGATTCTGTTGAGAGGTTGAGTATGAAAGTTTTTGTCGATTAAATTTACCGAACCAATATCGTAAAGACAATCCAAAATCAACCTAACTGTAACTTCTTCTTTTTGTACCAATTGCTGCAACAACAGGAGAACGTCTTTCATTTTCTCTTGTTGAATCTTAGTTGTGTCAGTAATTCGGCAAATTGGTGTTGTTTTTTCGGAGTATGCGAGCATAAGATCGTAACCTAACAAGTTCAACATTATTATTAAATTGATAACTTGTAAGTTTTGCATCTGTCATTGAGTACGATCGCTTTTTAAAATTTATTTACTAGTACATAGATACTAAAAAACGAGTTTTATTTCTTTTTTGGAAAAAATAAAGCTCGTAAGTCTAAAAATATTTTATAAAGATAAATAAGACAACGCTTCAAATATATTTGAAGTAGTTTTGCTGGTTTTTTGGGTATTAAATCAAACCGACAAGATTACCGATCGCTAAGCCTATCGCAATTCCTGTAGCTCCAAATAAAGCTGTCGGAACAAAAAACCAAGTAGAATGTTGTCGATCTTTTCCAATAAATTTTGAACTTACAGTCATTTTTTTATCTTCCTTCGAACTTATAGATCGATTTTCTAAAATTCCATTCAAAAACACTGTGACTAAGACAATTAACAATAGTGATTTAGATCGGTTCATAGTTCATAGTTCATTGTTTTATAGGTTCTAGGCTTTAAGTTTTTATTACTCATTACTCATTACTTATTACTCATTACTCATTACTCATTACTCATTACTTATCTCCCTAACTATGCTCGATCTCGCTAAATTATCAGGACAAATCCCAGGAATTAGCCAACATCTAACCAAAGAAGCAAACGCCAGTCGTCAGCGGTTGGAAATAGCTCAAAAGCTAATCGAACAATCACAAAAAAGACAGAACGAACTCGTACAAATTCAAGCCAATTGGCGCGATCGCTTGATTTTTGCATCTGCCACTCCAGTCGAACCCCTTGAAACCAGAGTAGCGATCGCCAAGCCTCCAGACAGTCATACAGTATTCGCCACAGACGGTTCGCAAATTTCCCCTTCTCACCACGAAATCGCCTATTGCTATCTAATTAATGTCGGGCGAATTATGTTGCATTACGGACAGAGTTTGCACCCTTTTTTAGATAGTCTGCCCGAAGTTTATTACAAACCCGAAGATATCTACGTTTCCAAACAGTGGGGTATTCGTACTGAAGAATGGATGGGATATAAACGTACCGTTACCGAAGCGCAAATGTTGGCGGAAATGGCTTGTCAGTGGGTATTGCCTCCTGGCGCACATCAAGACACGCCCAATTTAGCTATGGTTGATGGTTCTCTAATTTATTGGTTTATCGATGGATTGCCCGTTGAAGCCCGCGAACAAATTCTCAATCCGATTCTTGAAGCTTGCGAGCAATTAAGAGCTACTAATATTCCAATGATGGGATACGTTAGTGCTTCTCGCAGCATGGAAGCAGTTAATTTTCTACGCTTGCAAGCTTGTCCGTTTGAATCGCCCAACTGTGCAATTCATTGTGGAAATATTGCAGACAAAGCGCCCTGTCAAAAAATAGAACCGTTGCGAGATGCTACCGTTTGGCAACATTTCCTCGAACCAGGACAAAGAGGTCCTTTATGGCGCAGTTCCCTACATATTTTAGACTTTTATCCAGAATCTCAGCGAGTTTATTTTTGTTACGCGAACGTCGGTTCGGAAATTGCTCGCATCGAAATACCAGCTTGGGTAGCTGAAGATTCGATTTTATTAGAGCGATCTTTGAGTTTG
The DNA here is from genome assembly GCA_051657945.1 of Xenococcaceae cyanobacterium. Lineage (GTDB taxonomy): Bacteria > Cyanobacteriota > Cyanobacteriia > Cyanobacteriales > Xenococcaceae > CAZJTL01. The sequence continues at coordinate 13,101 of JBOFLQ010000206.1, forward strand.
ATGCTGGCGCAAGTACACAAAGGTTACGGCTATCCCGTCGCCTTAGCAGAAGCCCACAATCAAGCCGTTATTCGAGGTGGCGATCGATCGCGCTTTTTTGCCCTCCTCGAACAACAAATGATCCGCGCTGGTTTGCGAAATGTAGGAATTTCTTACAAAGAAACGCGCAAGAGGGGGAGTATTGCTTAGGGGCAAAGGGCAAAGGGCAAAAGTAGCAAGTAGTAAGTAACAAGTAGTAAGTAAATATTGGCTGTTAACTCATTACTCATTACTCATTACTCATTACTCATTACTCATTACTCATTACTCATTACTGTTCCCTAATCCCTAATCCCTAATCCCTAATCCCTAATCCCTAAACTTTCCCAAAACGTCGATCGCGCTGTTGATAATCAAGCAAAGCTTTGTGGAATTCTTGGCGATCGAAATCTGGCCAGAGAGTTTGAGTGACGTAGATTTCCGCATATGCCATTTGCCAGAGTAAAAAATTACTGAGGCGCATTTCGCCACTGGTGCGAATCAACAAATCGGGATGGGAAATTCCTTTAGTATAGAGATAGCTTTCAAAGATTGTTTCGTCGATTTCTTCGCTTTTGAGATAGCCTAGTTCGACTTTTTGAGCGATCGCCCGACAGGCTTGTAAAATTTCCTGTCTACCACCATAATTAGTAGCTACAGTAAATTCTATACCGCAGTTATTTTTGGTATCGTCCATCGATTTGGCGATCTCATCCTGTAGCGATTTCGGCAGCGCTTCAAGATTGCCAACAAAACGAATTCTGACGTTTTCCGCCATCATTTCCTTAAGTTCCCGCCGCAAAACTCGCTCGAACAGAGTCATTAAAAACTCTACTTCTTCGAGGGGTCTACCCCAGTTTTCAGTGGAAAAAGCATAGGCAGTTAAGGCAGGAACACCCCAATCTTTGCAGCAGCGCAGCAAATCTTTAAGCGCGTCTACACCACGCTGGTGTCCCATAATTCTCGGTAGTCCGCGACGTTTTGCCCAACGTCCGTTTCCATCCATAATTACCGCTACGTGTTTTGGTAGACGGTTGTTGTCGAGATCGGCAGGTAAGTCTTGTAATGCAATTGGCTTGGCAGTCATTTCTTCTCTTGTGAGGTCGATGACGGAAGACGAAAAACACGCTCAAGTAAAATTCGTCCCTGAAAACCGATTTTACGGCTGAGACGAACCGCTTCGCGTTCTGCTGCTGGCGAAAATTCCGCTTGTAACAATTCTTTAAGTTTACTACTGGTTAGGGGTCTATTTAGAACTCCTCCGTCAGCTAAAGAAATCGAACCAGTTTCTTCGGACACGACAATACACAGACAATTTTCGACTCGCTCGGTAATACCCATTGCCGCTCGGTGACGAGTCCCTAACTGTCTCGAAGCAGTGCGTTCGGAAAGAGGTAAAATTACAGCAGCAGCAGCAATGCGCGATCCACGAATTAAAACCGCTCCGTCATGTAGTAAAGTTGTAGTTTGAAAAATAGTTTGCAAAATTTCTTTAGAAATTTCTGCGTTGAGAGTGACTCCCTCAGAAACAAAATCTTGTTTTTCCAGAGCGCCCGATTTTTCTAAAATCATCAAAGCCCCCGTACGATTTTGAGACAATTCTTTAACTGCTTCGACGATTTGATCGATGACGCTATCTGGTTGAGGATTGGGACGACCAGAGGACTTAAACAATTGCAGAAATTCACCCCTTCCCAGTTGCTCTAGAAAACGACGAAACTGAGATTGAAAAATGACTGCCATCGCTACAGCCGAGCCTAACACCAATTTTTCTAGCAAAAAGCCGAGCAAATTCAGCCCCAGTTTTTTTATAAGCACTGTGGCTAACATGAGCATGATGAAGCCTCGAACCATCCATAAGCTACGACGTTCTCCTTCGCTAATGACGAGAAGGAGAGCGTAACTTAAAACTAGTACTAACCCTATATCAATAATGCTGTAAGGAACCCAGGATGGCACCCAGCTATAGTCAGGGACGTAACCCGACGAAGACATTCTTCTAAATTATCTAGCTACAAATAGTAAGCGGGTAAATTTACAAACTTCTCAAAAGGGCAAAAGATAGCTAATCATAAAAATCTTATGCCGCTTGCCGATCTTTTGTTCGATCGAGCAGACAACAGAGCGAATCTAGCTAATAGCAGGGTACGCTCGGCGCTCGAACAGGACTCAAAAAACCGATTGCCAAACGCTTTCATTCTAACCATTTAATGGTTTCGATTTACCAGTCTTTCGGGCAAGCGATCTTGCCTAATTAAATCCTGGTAAGTTTCTCTTTCCAAAATCAGATTAGCTTCGCCATCATTGACTAAAATTGCTGCTGGTCGAGGTAGGCGATTGTAGTTAGAAGCCATACTATAGTTGTATGCTCCCGTAGTCATCACCACCAGTATATCCCCAGCCTCAATTTTAGGGAGCAGAGTATCTTTAATTAGAATATCTCCAGATTCGCAGTGTTTGCCCGCGATCGTCACTGTTTGTGTTAGAGGTGCTGACATGCGATTGGCAATGACACTTCGATAAACAGATTGATAGGTAATCGGACGGGGATTGTCTGACATTCCACCATCGATCGCTACATAAGTACGAATTTCTGGAATTGATTTACTACTGCCCACAGTATAAGCAGTGACGCAAGCAGTGCCAACTAGCGATCGCCCTGGTTCGGAGATTAGCTTTGGCAGTGGAATTTGCTGCTCGGAGCAAGCAGCTACGACAGCTTCCGCAACTGTTTTAACCCATTCTTCAATACTTGGCGGATCGTCGGCTTCAGTATAACGGATTCCTAGTCCTCCGCCAACATTTAATTCTGTTACTGGCAAATTAAATTTAATTGCTTGCTGCATCCACTCAACTAGTACTCCTGCTAGATCTTGGTGGGGTTGACGCTCGAAAATTTGCGATCCGATATGAGCGTGCAAGCCGACGCAATTAAAATTTGCTTGTTTGCTAACATATGTAAATACCGATTCAATTTGGTTGGGATCGAAACCGAATTTACTATCTAAGTGTCCCGTGCGAATATACTCGTGAGTGTGACATTCAATTCCTGGAGTCAGGCGCAGCATTATTCTTACGGAGCGATCGCTACCATTGGCAAGCTCCGCCAACATTGCCAATTCAAACCAGTTATCGACGACAACAGTACAGTTAGTTTCGATCGCCAACTGTAATTCTTCAACAGATTTATTGTTGCCGTGAAAGTAAATCTTTTCTGGGCTGACTCCTGATTGTAAAGTTGTGTAGAGTTCGCCTCCAGAAACGACATCAAAACCCAATCCTTCACTGTCGATAATGCTACAAACTGCCAGACAACTCCATGCCTTGGAGGCATAAATTACTTGAGATTGTCCTGGATAATATTTAACAAAGGCATCTCGGTATTGACGACAAGCTTCCCTCAAGGTTACTTCGTCTAGAACGTAGAGAGGCGAGCCAAACTGTTCTACTAATGTTTTCAGATCGCAGCCGCCAATTTCTAGACAGTCGCTACTGTTAACTTTGGCTGTGAGTGGAAAAAGTTGTTGATTCGGCGAGTTAGTATTTGACTGGCTAAGGTTGGTGGACAAATAACGCTGTCCTGTATTTTCTGTACTGGGATCTGTGGATAGCATAAAAATAAGCTCGTCAATATTTTGTTATTTATCTAAATTGTTAATAGTTCATTCTCGATTGTTCGTGGCTAATTTGCCGCAACGCCAGAATTAACAATTTTAGTAGTTAAGGACGTTTTATATGTCCTGCTTCTCAGTGTACAATTACCGATTGTGAATTTATTAAAAATTGCCCCCCTTACTATCGATCGACTTAATTCAGTTCTCGAATTGGATCGCTTGTGTTTTGGCGAACTTTGGACACTTGACGCTTATCAAAGAGAAATAGCTAGTCCTAACAGCTATTTGGCAGTACTTTCAGTTAAAGAAAACGATCGAGGTTTGCTCGAACCTGAAGCACCCGAGCCAAACTTTTTGGAAAAAACGATCGGCTTGGGCTGTTTTTGGACAATTTTAGAAGAAGCCCATATTACCATTTTGGCAATTCACCCGAACTATCAAAATTGCGGCTTGGGACAATTAATGCTTTGTCACATACTCCAGGTAGCATCGGATCGAAATTTAGAAAGAGCAACTTTGGAAGTTCGCGACTCCAATCAAGCCGCCCTCCATTTGTATCAAAAATTTGGTTTTAAAATCGCAGGTAGGCGAAAAAAATATTATCAAAAAACTGGAGAAGATGCGCTCGTTCTTTGGTGTCAAGACTTTAATAAACCCGAATTTAAAGAAAATTTAGCTTTGTGGCAAGATGAGATAGCAATACGTCTCGATCGCCATAATTATCGATTATGGGAAGTCACTGATTAGGTTGTGAAGAATTTAATCTTAAGGTTTTTTTAAGTCTAATTATTTATTGCCATTTACGATAAAAAGCGATCGCGATCGACAAGAGATTTGGAATATTTAATTTGCGATCGACATCTTTTTACTTTTGGCATTTTAACTATAAGTTAATTGTCTCAAATCAATGTTAAATACGGACATCAAACAGGCGATCTTATCTTGCATAGAGTGGGAAATATCTTACAATCTGCTTTTGTTGGTGCTGAAGTGTTGGGTTATTGGGGATATGGAGAATTTGCGATCGGTATACCTGAATTAAATAAACAACAAAGTTGCGATGTTGCGATCGCTTGGCTGAAATTCTCCTGACTTTACCTCAGCAAATATTTACAGCTTTAGATGGCGGTCGTTTTCAAGTTTTCTATCAGTTGGCATTAGCTGAATATTTTTTAGATGGATCGACATTGCAATCTTTATATCAGTTTGTGAGTAGATAAAGAAAATTTAGCTTTGTGGCAACAAGATAACAAACAGCGTCTCGATCGACATAATTATCGAATCTAGCGAGGATGTTTGCGAAATTGACAAGCTGTTTATGATAATGCCAAATTAAATTTAAAGCGTTTTCTAAAACAATGTAGTTGGCAAAAATAATTGCTCGATCGAGGATTGGATCGAGATGTTAATTTAGCAGCAGAATTAAATGTTAGCGATCGCGTGTCAATACTAATCGAGCGAGCATATATTAAAAAAAACTTTTAAATTAATTGACTAAAACCTGGCATAATTCGAGAACAATGCTCTTTAAATTTGTCAAACCATAATTGCAAAGATTCGAGTTGTTCTGGAGTGAGAACTTCTTTTTCCGAACCAGAATAAATTATTTTACCAGCGCGATCGACTTCAAATAAATTTAACCATTCATAATTTGGTTTAGTTTTTTCTAGATATTGAAGAGAGATAGTTTTACCTAGATATTTGCAACTTGGTTGAAAAGCAGCATTAAATATTTCAAGCAATTGTGAAATACCGATCGTTACATTTTCGCTCTCGCATAATACTTCGATCGCTCCCTCTTTAACAGGATCGAAACTACTGGGAAATTTGGTATTGCTATTGTAATAAGAACCTTTTAAATCTGCATCTCCTAAAATCGCACCTTTTAAAGATGCTCCATTTAAATGAGCTTTTTGTAAGTTAGCTTTGGTAAAGATTGCATCTGTAAGCTTGGCATTATTTAACAAAGCACCGATTAAAGACACACCTCTCAAATAAGCGCCGTTTGTCAGCATCGCTCCTACTAAATTAGCTTCATTTAAATTAGCATTAGCTAAATTGGCGCGATCGAGATTTGCTTCAATTAAAGAAGCTCCCTTTAAATTAGTTCCAATTAATGTAGCATCGCTTAAATTGACTCGATCGAGACATGCGTATTGCAGATTGGCATTCATTAAAAGAGTGCCTTGTAAGTTAGATCCTGTCAGGTTAATTCCTTGTAAATCGATATCTTGTAAATTAGCGGCTAGTAAGTCAAGATTTTCAAAATAACGTTCTCCTGAGACATACCTTTGTTTTAACTCAGCAACACTAATCTTCAGCATGATTTTTGATGTAGCTTGGCTGGGATTGCCTCGGTTATAAAATCACCCTATTCTATCCCAATTTTAAAAATGTCTGTGACTTGCAAATTGCAACTTTTTTATGACAATCTTACTCTTGGGTCTAAAATTCCATACAAAATATCTGCTATTAAATTAAACAGCACAATTAAAATTGCATAAATAAAAGTAATTGCCATCACTACAGGTGTGTCGCTACGATAAATAGATTCGATTAACAATGCACCAATTCCGGGAACGCGAAAGACTTGTTCGGTTACTAAAGCACCAGTAAAAATCGTTGGAATTTCCAAGGCAATTAAAGTCACAACAGGAATCATCGCGTTGCGTAAAATATGATTTTTTAACACGGCAAAATAATTTAATCCTTTTGCCAATGCCGTTCGTACGTATTCTTGGTTTAATTCTTCTAACACAGCCGATCGCACGAAGCGCATCAATGTAGCTGACTGATACAATGCTAATACCAGTACCGGCATAATCGACTGTTTGAATTGTTCGAGAAGGGTTTGCCAGTTAGTTACTTTTAAAGTGCTGTTATAAATAAAAGGAAACCATTTTAACTGCACGCTGAAAATAATAATAAATAGTAATCCCGTAAAAAAAGTTGGCAAAGAAAATCCTAAAAAAGCAAACGTTGTTGCTAGTCTATCCAACCAAGAATGTCGTTTTACAGCAGAAATAATACCCAAGGGAAAGGCAATAATTATACTTAATAAATAAGCAGAACCCACAACCCAAAAAGTCGTTGGCAAACGTTGTAAAATTAGTTCGAAAACGGGAGTTTTACTTGTAAAAGAATAACCCATATCCCCTCTAATAAATGCCCATGCCCATTTAAAATAACGAATATAAATTGGTTGGTCTAAACCCAGAGATTTACGAATATTTTCCCTTACTTCTTCAGTAATTGAAGGATTATTGGCAAATTCTGCCATGGGATCGCCTGGTGCTAACGCCAAAACCAAGAAGATAACTATACTAATAGCAACTAAAGTTGGAATCGAAGTTAAGATACGATTGATTAAATATCGATTCATTTATAGGTAAATGAAATAGTAAACTAGAAAAACTATATACGATCTACGCTCGATCGCAGCTCATTCAATACAACCAAAAGCAGTTTAGATGAGAATTTTTTATCTTGTTTTAGTCATTATTTTTTTCGTATCTGGTTGTTTTAATTTACCTAGCGGTAACATTCATCTTAAATACGGCAATCCCAGTAATGCCAATCGCAATGACTTGACTAACTATTTACTAGAAAAACCACAGTATGCTCTATCTTACAATTGTAGTAACGGTATCCCAAACTGGGTGAGTTGGCAAATGAATGAAACTTGGTTGGGATCTGTCGATCGCAGCAATGATTTTCGTCCAGATCCAGATTTACCAGTAAACTGTTATGCTACTCGTCCTAATGATTATCGCGGTACTGGTTATGATAAAGGACATATGACTCCTTCTGCCGATCGCAGCAATCTTCCTCAAGATAACAGTGCAACTTTTTTGATGAGTAATATTATTCCTCAGTCTCCAGCTAATAACAGAGAAGTATGGCGAGAGTTGGAAGAGTATTGTCGGGATTTGGTTAAAAAGGGTAAGGAATTATATATTGTTGCTGGTGGCGAAGGCAAAGAAAAAGCGATCGGCAAAGGTAAAGTTACCGTTCCTCTCTATACTTGGAAAGCGGTTTTAGTTTTGGATGCACCAAATCGATTGCCAACTCAAACAAGTCAAACTATTGCAGTAAGAATTCCTAACAGCGATCGCGTTGAGAAAACGAATTGGCAAAATTATCGCGTATCGATCGATGAGATTGAAAAAAATACAGGTTACGATCTGTTTTCAAAAATTCCTAAGAATATTCAAGCTCGAATTGAAAGCAAAGTCTAAAAAATAGTGATTAGAGGCGCTTAGGCTAGGAAATTGCAACTTTATTGTAGGAAAGCTACACGCCTAGTCATTAATTTTTGATGGCGAAAATTTTTCAAAAGCTAACTTCTTGACTTTTTTGAAAATTTTTTTTAAACTTGTTTCATAATGGGAATAGTGACACTTGTTGATGACAGTCAATACTCCCATTATGAAATAGTCATTTTTAATAATTGCAAAAAAACAGAAATTTGTCAAATTTTTAAAGTTTTTTTTCTTCTTTTTAAAAAAAAATTAACTTTTCGGCAGGAAGTTTCGCTAAGTTTCTATTATTCTAGTATATAAACCTGCGAGCTTTCCAAATTCGGTTTTCCCAACAATATAAAGATCGATTTCAATTTCTTCAATACGATAAACCTTAATATCGCTTAAATTTGCTTTTAAAAACTTATATAATTTCTGATAGCGTCTAACTTCTATTTCATCTTCTGGTTCGTGCCAATCTTGTATTTTAGTTGCATTAGCAAATAAACGATCTAAATCCCAAATTTCGATCGAAGTATCAGGTTCAAAACCGAGTTTATTGAGAAGTTGCTCCGGCGAAATTTGTTCTTCTTCCCATAAAAAAACTTGCCAGGTACTATCTGACTCGCTACTCCAATATAAATCTACTGTAGCTCGTCTTAATTTATCTATTAATTCGCGATCGATCATTACTTACCTTTTTATTCAACCTCGCTAACGCGACGAATATTAAGAACATCACTCATGTTCTTAATTTGATTGATAGTATATTCAAGTTGTTGACGATCGCGTACTTCAATACTCAAACTAATTAACGCTGGTTTGCCAGATTTCGTTTTAACACCGGCATCGCAAACATTAATAAATTGATCGCTCAAACGAGCTAAAATATCCTTAAACACACCAACGCGATCGATGGCTTCAACTTGAAGATCGACGGGATAAGTTTGCGGTCTGCCCTTATCACTATTATGATTATTCCAACTAACGGGAATAATGCGCTCTCCCTCTACATTTTCAATATTATGGCAACCCTGACGATGAATGGCTATTCCTTTAGAAGAACGACCGACAACACCAATAATTGCTTCACCTGGAAGTGGTTTGCAACATCCAGCAATATGATATAGCATTCCCTCAACACCAGCGATGGGCGATTTACTGGAAGTCGAACAGGATACGCTGCGTATCTGCGCTTGTGCGACTAGCTCTGCTTCTGTCTCTACTACTGCTTCTGGTTGCTCTGCTTTAATAATATCGCGCCAACGATTGACAACTTGAGAGAGCGTCACCTCACCATAACCGAGAGCAGCTATAAGATCTTCAACCTGAACATAATTGCAGCGTTCGGCAACTGTTTGCATCGGCTTAGATTTAATAATGGCATCCAAACCGCTTTTACCGAGTTCTTTTTCTAGTAATTCCCGTCCGCGCAATACATTTTCATCTCGATGCGATCGCTTATACCACTGACGAATACGATTGCGAGCGCTCGGTGTAACTACAAAATTCAACCAATCCAGACTCGGACGACTATTTTTGCTGGTAATAATTTCAACTATATCGCCATTTTGTAAAGGAACATCTAACACCGACCAACGTCCGTTGATTCGCGCACCCTTCATGTGATTGCCGACTTCAGTATGGATGTGATAGGCAAAGTCTACAGGAGTCGATCCCTGCGCCAAGGAAACGACATCTCCTTTGGGTGTAAAAACATAGACATCATCTTCAAATAAATTATCTTTGAGATTGTCGAGATATTCTTGAGCGTTTTGCAGGTCGTTTTGCCATTCTAGTAATTGTCTGAGCCAAGTAAATTTCTCGTCTTCTGTGCTTGTGTTCGGAGTGCTAACACCGCCACCTTCTTTGTACTTCCAGTGAGCGGCAATACCGTATTCGGCAACGCGATGCATATCTCTGGTGCGAATTTGCATTTCGAGGGGACGACCATTTAAACCCACCACAGTTGTATGTAGTGATTGATAGCGGTTGGGTTTGGGTAAGCCGATATAATCTTTAAAACGTCCTGGGATCGGTTTAAAGCGATCGTGAACGACTGCTAGTGCGCGATAACATTCTTCATTAGTTTCAACAATAATGCGAATGGCAGCAATGTCGTAAATTTCGTGAAATTCCTTGTTTTGCCGCTGCATTTTCTGATAGATTCCGTAGAGATGCTTGGGTCGCCCTTTTATTTCGATCGCGTTAATCCCCAATTCTTTTAGGCGCGTTTGCAGCATATCGATCGCTTTTTCCAATCTCGATTCGCGATCGATCCGCTTTTCGGCGACTAGAGATTGTACTTCTCGATAACCTGGTGAATCGAGATATTTAAAACATAAATCTTCTAGTTCCCATTTAATACGTCCGATCCCCAAACGATTGGCAAGAGGTGCAAAAATCTCCATCGTTTCTTGTGAAATGCGTTTTTGCCTTGTTTCGTCTAAATGTTCGAGAGTTCGCATATTGTGGAGACGATCGGCTAACTTAACCACAATTACGCGAATATCTTTTGCCATTGCCAAGAACATGCGACGAAAATTCTCAGCTTGACGTTCGGTTTTACTGGAGAAATTAAATTTAGATAATTTGGTGACAGCTTCGACTAACTGACGTACCTGAGTACCAAAACGCTCTTCGATCTCTTCAACTGTAACGTCTGTATCTTCGACGACATCATGCAGAAAACCAGCCGCTATCATGGCACTATCACCACCCAAATCGCGAAGCAAAGTGGCAACGGCGACGGGATGAGCGATATATGGTTCTCCCGATTTACGATACTGACCTTCATGAAGTTGATAGGCGAAATTAAACGCCTGACAAACTAGTCGCTCATCTTCAAGATTGCCTTCAGATGCTGACTCCTGCGTCAACAAACATTCTTGAAGCCAAGTAGGAAGTTCGAGCATAATCTTGGAGCGATCGATTAAGGTAGTAGCATTCATAGGAATTAGCTCTAATATAGTCAGTTATAAATAAACTGGGGATACAGTTAGCCTGTGCGAACGCAAAAATTTAATTGTGAAAACAATTTTTTTGGTTAAAGCTGAGCTTAATCTGAAGGATTGAGCTTTATACTTAACCAAGAAAAACTTTTCTAATTCGAGTGCAACGCTGAGAGATGCGAATAAAGCTATTAAATTTTAAAATCAAACACCAATGGCGCTCGATTTATCTTTGTTAAAAAATTAATCTAGCAAAACTTGCTTAGCAAAATTCTAGCGTAATTATAGTAATGTATGTTACCCGATTCATACAGTCAAGCTTATCAGGAATTTTTAAAAATTTTACTTGTCTGGCAAGATAACGTAAATTGTAACAACTTTGACGTAGTTGCGCTTCAAAATAGTTTTCAAGAGCTGCAACATTTTTTTCAAACCGAAATTGTTAGTTTATCTGAAGAATCTTTAGATGAAAATATTGTTTCTCGCTGGCGATCGATCGCCACGGAAATGCATCGAACCTTTAAACTTCTATCCACAGATACGATCTTTTTGCGTTCGGCAAAACAATCGACAACTCAGCAACAGAGGCTAAAATCTATAAGCGATCGTCTTTCTCAACTGATTGGTTACTGTCAATTAATGTTGAGTGAAGGGGATAGGGGATAGGGGATAGGGGATAGGGGATAGGGATTAGGGATTAGGGATTAGGGGATAGGGATTAGGGGATAGGGGATAGGGGATAGGGGATAGGGATTAGGGATTAGGGATTAGGCACGAACAATGAACCATGAACCATGAACAATGAACCATGAACAATGAACTATTTGTCGTCGAAAACTTAAAAGTATCCTATCCATACTCAAAAGATAAATGGGCTGTAGATGATGTTTCTTTTACTCTCAAGGCTGGAGAACGTTTGGGTTTGGTGGGAGAGTCGGGTTGTGGTAAATCTACTCTAGGAAGGGCAGCAATGCGCTTATTACCTGCCCATTCAAATATTGAAGGTGAAGTTAAATTTAATGGTGAATCGGTTTTCGATCTAAATCCTACTCAATTACGAAAATTTCGCGGCGAAGTTGTTTCCATCGTCTTTCAAGATCCGATGACTCGTCTCGATCCTTTGATGACAATCGGGGATCATTGCCTGGAGACACTTAAGGCACACGAACCAAAATTATCACGTCTGCAAGCTAAACAAAGAGCGATCGAAGCTTTAGACGCAGTGAAAATACCGCCTAACCGTTGGGGGCAATATCCCCATGAATTTAGCGGCGGCATGAGACAGAGAGTAGCGATCGCGCTGGCTTTATTATTAAATCCAAAAGCGATCGTTGCTGACGAACCAACTACTAGTTTAGATGTTACCGTCGCCTCAGAAATTTTAGATGAATTGACTCGTTTGTGTAGCGATCGAGATATGGCATTACTAATGATATCTCACGATTTAGCTACGATCGGGAAATATTGCGATCGCGTTGCTGTTATGTATAACGGTAAAATGGTCGAGATTGGTGCGGCTAAATCGATTCTTTACCAACCCCAACACGAATATACTAAATCTCTATTGCAAGCAGCATTGCATCTTCACGAAGGGGGGCAGGGGAGCAGGGGAGAGGGAGTAAAACAGCCGATTTTAAAAGTTAAAGAACTAAAACAACATTACACGTTGGAAAGTAATTTTTTCGAGCAATTTTTTTCGAAAGAGAAAAAGTTAATTAAAGCTGTAGATGAAATTAGTTTTGAACTTTATCCAGGGGAAACTTTGGGATTAGTTGGTGAGTCTGGTTGCGGTAAATCTACTTTGTCGCGAACGATTTTGCAGTTAATTCAACCAACTTCGGGAACGGTGGAATTTTTGGGTGAAGATTTGACAAAACTTTCACCCCAACAAATGCGATCGAAGCGTCGCGAGATTCAAATGGTATTTCAAGATCCCCATGCTTGTCTCAATCCTTTGATGACAATTGGAGATAGTATTGCCGATGCACTTTTGATTCACAAGTTAGCGTCACCACAAGAGGCTCGAATCAAAGTAGAGCAAATGTTAGCAAAAGTAAGTTTGACACCTACTGAAGAATATTACCATCGCTATCCTCACGAATTATCGGGAGGACAACAACAACGAGTCGCGATCGCGCGTGCTTTAATTACCGAACCAAAATTAGTTATTTGCGACGAACCTGTCAGCATGTTAGATGCAACCGTACAAACTCAGGTATTAGAGTTAATGTTGGATTTGAAAAGACAGTTAAATCTTACCTATTTATTTATCACTCACGATCTTTGGGTGGCAAGATTTTTCTGCGATCGCATTGCTGTAATGAATGCAGGTAAAATCGTCGAAATTGGTAATACTAAAGAAATATTTACCAATCCCCAACATTCTTATACGCAGAAATTATTAAATGCTGCTCCTTTACTTGCTTCCCCAAGCTAATAGTGTAAGGGAATAGGGAAAAGTAGCAAGTTATTGTTATTACTCATTACTCATTACTCATTACTCATTACTCATTACTCATTACTCATTACTCATTACTCATTACTTATTACTTTTGCCCAATGCCCTATTCCCCAACTAAAAGAACGACAGCATGAGCAGAAATACCTTCTTCTCTGCCTTCTGCACCTAATTTTTCATTAGTTGTTGCTTTAATTCCAATGAGATCGCTTTCAATTTTAAGAGTTTGAGAGAGGCGATCGCGCATTTGTTTGATATGAGGTTTGAGTTTGGGACGTTCTGCTACAACTACCGAGTCAATATTATTAATTTGCCAACCTCGAACCTTAATTAATTCGTGAACTTCTTCCAGCAACAATAAACTATTTGCGCCTTCCCATTTAGGATCGCTAGGTGGAAAATAATGACCGATATCTCCCAAACTCAAAGCACCCAGCATAGCATCCATAATCGCATGAGTGAGAACATCAGCATCACTATGCCCCAATAATCCCAATTCGTGAGCAATTTCCACGCCACCGAGAATCAACTTTCTACCTTCTACTAAACGGTGAATATCATAGCCATTACCAATGCGGATGTTCATTTTTAATCTTCTTAGGGTTGCTTTATAAAAACCATTTAATTAAACAGTAAAAAAAAGACGATCGAGCATTTTAAAGCGATCGCAACTTTAGAAAAACAAATTAAAAATAGCGATCGAGAAAATCGTTGTATTGAATTTGCTCAAATCGACAAAATTCAACGCGATCGATTATCGATGTTGAGTTGCGTTACCTCAACCCAACCTACTAACTTTGCCCTATGCCCTATGCCCGTAATTATTCTATGTCTTGAACCTGCCAAGCGCCTCCCTCAGAAAGTTTTAAAATCAAATTATGATACTTAACTAAACTACTACGGTGTCCGACACTAATAAAAGTCGTTCTCGTTTCTTGAAAGTGTTCGTAAAGGTTAGCCTCGTTTTTCATGTCTAAGGCGCTGGTAGCTTCATCGAGAATCGCGTAGGGAGGATTGGTAATTAAAACGCGCGCAAACGCCAATCTTTGCTGTTCTCCGAGGGATAAAACATCAGCCCAATCTGCTTCTGTATCCAAACCAAATCGTTTTGGCAATTCTGGTAAATTGACGCGATCGAGTACATCGTAAAGTTGACGATCGTCTATTGTCAAATCTGTATTGGGATACAATAGCTGACTTCTAAGCGTTCCCAAAATCATGTAAGGACGTTGTGGTAAAAAGAGCATTTGTTCTAAAGGCGGACGAACGATTACTCCTACACCAGAATTCCACAAACCAGCGATCGCCCTAAGCAGAGAACTTTTTCCGCAGCCACTTTCCCCGACGATTAATAATCCTTGTCCTGGTTGTATTTCTATTGTCAGTCGGCGACAAAGAGTTTTTTGATAGTTTGGAGTTTGTAGGGTAAGATTGTGAATTTCTAGACGATTATCTACTAAAGTTTCGATCGTCGGGCTTTCAAAAGTGTTTCCGTATTCTAGATCGTTTAATTTGTGCGGTTGTTCTACATATTCACGAAAAGAAGACAAGCGATCGATGCCAGCAGCAAAACCAGTTAATGCCGTAAATTGACTGACAATTACATTTAAAGAACCAAAAATACTTAAAAATGCGCCTTGGGCTTCTGTTACTTTACCAACTTCAAATTCACCAGAAAGTACGCTAGGAGCAACTACAACTGCTGGTAAGATAACAGGAATAAATTCATAGGCGTTCGTAAACATTCCCAAAAATAATTGTTCCCAAATAATTAATAAATTAAAATTACCAAAAACTTCTTGGAAAGTACGTTTTAGTTGGTTGGATTCTTGATTTTCGCCTCGATAAAAAGCGATCGATTCTGCATTTTCTCGAACTCTAACCAAACCAAAACGGAAGTTAGCTTCTTTTTTGAGCTGGTCAAAATTAATTTTAACTAGTTTTTTGCCAAAAACGCCAACAGTAATTAACGTTCCTACGATCGCATAAACTACCAAAAATAAAATTAATGGTTGAGAAATTGCCCAAAGTTGAGCGCTAAAGAAAGCTATTTGCAAAATAGAGACAACAAATATTAACAGAAATGTTAAAGAATTTTGAGTAAAACTGTTAATATCTTCTGAGATACGTTGGTCGGGGTTGTCTATTTTATCGCTAAAATTACCAATATTATAAAAAGAACGATTGCTAAAATAATTGTTCAAAAAATTATAGGTCAGCCATCTTCGCCAATATATACCCAGTTTTCTTTGACAATAGTTAAAACCAGCAAACAGAGGAACATAGACAACTAGTATTCCCAAAAAAATTAAGATTGCCTGCTGAAATCGATCGAGACTTCTAGCAGAAAGAGAAGAAATAATCGCTCCTCTCTGTTGATTTAAGAAAACTCCCAGCGCACTATAAGCTATGGATAATATTCCCAGTAATACAAGTAGAGTGAGAGCGCCTTTTTTTTCCTCACCAAACCAATAGAGTTTAGCGATCGCCCAAAACTGCTTAAAAATTCTTAAATTAAATCGATTCATGCTGCTGACTCGGTAATCTCGGTAATCTCGTTAATCTTTGTCTATTTCAACCCCAAACTATTTTTTGGCTGTCAAACGTTCGGACTTTACAATATATTGCAACAACCCTTGACAAGCATCAAAAAGTAAATCGATTACTTTATCAAAACCTGCTTGTCCGCCATAATAGGGATCGGGTACTTCTTTTTCTCGATGGTGCGAAGCAAATTCACAAATTAGCCGTACTTTGTGGCGATATCTTTCCTCGGGATCGAGATAGAGGATATCTCGATAATTATCCCTGTCCATCGCCAAAATAAGGTCAAATTCTTCAAAATCAGACTTTTTGAGCTGTCTGGCTTGTCCCTGAAGCTGAATACCTCGCATCGCTGCTGCTTCGCTCATGCGACGGTCGGGGGGAGAGCCGATATGATAGCTAGATGTACCTGCTGAATCGCATTGAATCTGAAGGCTCAACCCCGATCGCTCGATCGAGTAATTCATAATATTTTCTGCCGAAGGAGAACGACAGATATTTCCTAAGCACACAAACAGTAACTTGTAAGTCATCGATACTATCGATAGCAAAATTGGTATATACGTAAGATCGATCGGGATTTATGCATAACTAATCAGTGTCAATGTATCACTTTTCAGCTATGGAAAATTAATTAGCGCTATCAACCCATAACTTGGTTTGAGGAATTTATTTTATGTTTAAGTCTCAATATCGTCCTCGCCTTCGTACTCGTCCTCTTTTTTCTAAACGTAAGTCAAAACGCTTCCGTTTTTCAATAGCAGGTTTGTCGATCGCTATTCCCGTCATTTTAATTTTTTTGGAGGTGTTGACAAGAATTTTAATTGGTTTTAGCGGCGAAAAAGAACAAGTTAGGGTAAAGTCCACAGAACCACCTCATGTCAATGCTTATAGTCTCAAGTTTGTCAACGAACAACAGCAAAGCTATGCAACTTTGGCAAAAGATGGTAGCTTAGTCGCTCAAAGAAGTTTGTCGGTTGGTTACGAACTTAAGGGAAATCAAGAGAATGAGTTTTGGCAAATAAACGATCGAGGTTTTCGCGATCGCCTTAATTTACCTTTAGACAAACCAAAAGATGAAATTAGAATTTTTCTCCTGGGCGGTTCGACAGCCTTCGGTCAACTGAACTCTAGTAACGAAGATACTATTGCCGCTCATTTGCAAAACTTTTTAAAGTTTAGAGTTAAACAGCAAAAGCAATCGCCCGATGCTTTTCGTCCCGACTCTCTACCCCTCGATGTCACAGAACGTCAAGAAATGCTTGCCAAACCTTTAGCGATTAAACCTGGTAAATACCGCGTCATTAATGCCGCAGTTTCAGGTTACACTTCTGGCAATCAGTTAGCACAATTGGCTGTAGAAATTTTACCGTATAAACCCGACGCGATCGTCGTTCTCGATGGCTATCACGATTTAATGTTGCCTAGTTCGGAAAAATTGAGCGACATTCCCGAATTAGAAAAATACATTAACGACCCTCTCATTCATTTTCGGGCTTATCTGAGTCAAGTTTTCCAGCCAGTTTTTCACTACAGCTATCTGGCTAGAACGATAAAATCTTGGGTCGATTACAAACCGCCGTTAGTAGCACAAACCAGTTTGGTTTTGACCGAAGAAATCAAACCGATCGAACAATATTTACCCCAAGACAAAAAAGAATTAAATAGAAGAGTCGAGCGCTATTTTAACAATCACAAACAAATTGCCCGTCTTTGTGCTGGTGCGCGCATTCCTTTGACGATCGCCTTACAACCTGAAATAACAGGTCACAATTACATTAAACTCTCCCGTGTGGAACAGGAAATCGTCGTGCAACTGGGCAGAAAATACATTAAAAAAATAGAGAGTGACTATCCTGCCTTTGTCGCGTCGAGTCACAGACTGCAAAAATATTTACCTAAAAACGTTCAATTTGTCAATTTCTATAACCACAGCGACAAATTGCCCGTTCCCATTTTTAACGATGCCATTCACCTAACTGACAATGCTAATGCCGCGATCGCCAAGCAATTATTTGAAACGATTATTGCTTCACCCAAAATGCGATCGTCACAGCCAGAAGATAACCTACCAGTCAAACCTGGATTATTACCCAAAAAGAGAACTTTTATTCCCCAACCGAGAAATTATCTCCTACCTCGCAGAAGGATTAATGCTCTCCCACCACAACAGAGTCGTTTTGTAGAGAACAGGGAAAGGATATAAGGGGAAAGGGGAAAGGGGCTAGGGGAGGCGCGGATGACGAGGTTTCCTCGTCATAGTGAGCGCCGTGTTAGGGGCTAGAAAATAAGCAATAAAATATTTTTTCCCTACTCCCTATTCCTTATCCCCTATTCCCTATTCTTTACATACCAGGCAAATTTAAACCACTGGTCAAATCTTCCATGCGCGATCGCATCGTGTCTGTAGATTTGTTGTAAGCGTCGATCATTGCCGAAGTAACTTGTTGGGAAAGAACATCTGCTCCTTTAGCAAGTGCTTCTGGGGCAATTTGAACGTGACGGGGTTCTTGATTGCCAGTTACAATTACTTTAACCAAACCGTCTTCGCTAGTTCCTTCTATTTGCATTTGCTCCAATTCTTCTTGGAGTTGTTGCGCGCCACGCTGAACTTCCTGTGCTTTTTTGAAAGCATCAGCAAGTTCCTTCATTTTGCCCAAACCGAGTCCAAATCCTTTTCCTGTCATATCTATATCAACTTTATTTAATTTCGAACTTTTTTAGGAACAGCCATTAGCTCCTACTTCCAATCTTCAAATTCAGAACTTTGAATTTCGGACTTCTACTATCTCAATTAAAACTCACCAATGAGTTTTACTTCTGGTTCTAATGATAGAGACCAATGATATTCTACTTTTTCCTGAATATAACGAATGAGCTGAAAAATGTCTTTTGCTTTTGCGTTATCGCAGTTGAGAATAAAATTAGCATGACGGTGAGCAATTTGCGCGCCGCCAATTTGATAGCCTTTTAATCCGAGTTGCTCGATTAACCAACCAGCTTTGCGAGGTTCGGGGTTGCGAAAAACGCTACCGCAGCTTGGTAAATGATAGGGTTGAGATTGTTTGCGATGCTGTAGGTTGCGGTTGGTGGTTGCCATTACTTCAGCTCGATCGCAACCAGGTTGCAATTGAAAAGTAGCTTGGATTGCCATTCGCCTATCTCCCTGCAAGATCGAAGTTCGGTATCTATAGTTTAAATCTTCAGGTTTGAGTTCTGCGATCGTACCGTCGGGAGAAATGACGCGAACACTGACTAGAATGTCAGCTATGCAACTATTATGAGCGCCAGCATTCATGACGACTACGCCGCCTACAGTGCCTGGAATACCTACAGCCCATTCCATACCACTCAAGCCTCTTTTTGCGGCACGCCAAGCTAATTTGGCAATTGATTCTCCTGCATTGGCAACAATTCGCCCTGTCTCGGTATCGAGTTCACTAGAATGAAGGTGACGAGTACCGATAACCAAACCAGGAATACCGCGATCGCTAATTAATAAATTAGAACCAGCACCCAAGAGTGTCAAGGGAATATCTTGTGTTTGATACCACTCAAAAATTGCATAGAGTTCTTGGAGGTTGCGGGGTGCTGCGTACCATTGCGCTTCGCCTCCGACGCGATAGGAAGTGAGATTAGCTAGAGAAGTTTTTGGGTAAATAAGACACTCAGTACCAGGTAAACTAATGGGGGTGCTTTTCATTCTGGTAATAAAAGCTGCTTGGGATGTGCCAACAGAATCAAAATTAAGAACCATAACAGATTAACTTCCGTGAGGATGAGATCGATCGCTATCGATAAATATTGCAACTGCGAGGAGAAAAGCTAATTAAATTATTCCCGCAGCCCGAAAAAAACTAGCTAAGAAACAGATTTATTTCTAAATTGCTTTAGCGATCGTATAAAGCGATCGTCCCCGGAATGATTTGATTGAGGTTACCAGCTCCCAAAAATATGGCTAAATCTCCCGATCGCAAAATGTTTTCAGCGAGAAAATTACCCAAAGAATTCAAGCAAGGATGGTAAAAAGTATGGCTATGATAGCGAGCGATGGTATCGGTTACCAATTGTCCGTCAATTTGCCCTAAATTTTCCTCTCCCGCACTGTAGATATCTGTGACGACTACTACATCGGCATCGCTAAAAGATCGAGCGAATTCTTCAAGAAAGGTTTGAGTGCGACTGTATCGATGGGGTTGGAAGATAGCGATAACTCTGCCCGTTTTTTGTCCTTCTTTTTGTAAGCGTAAACTTGCTGCTGTTAAAGTGGCGCGAATTTCACTGGGATGGTGAGCATAATCATCAATGAAAGTAATTTTGTTGCATTCGCCTCGATGTTCGAACCTACGCTTGGCTCCTTCAAAAGTCGCGATCGCGTTGGCAATTACCGAGAAATTTAAACCGATCGCTCGTCCTACTGCTATGGCGGCTAAAGCATTACTGAGGTTATGTTCGCCCAATAATTTTAATTCGAGTTGACCTAAATATGCTCCACTTTCCCAAATTTCGGCATTACTTCCACAGGCGTGGTAATTAATCTTTTTAGCCACATAAACCGCATTACTTTCTGAATTAATGCTGTAGCTAATTGCTGGTTTTAAATATTTTTCGACCGTACGATCGTCGATACAACCAATTAATACACCGCATTGATGGGAAAATATTTGAAAAACACTAATTACTTCTTCTAAAGAAGCAAAGCGATCGGTGTGATCTAATTCAATATTAGTAATAACTCCAATCGCAGGAGCGTGTTTGATTAGAGTACCGTCCGATTCGTCAGCTTCTGCTACTAAATATTTTCCTTCTCCCAAACGGGCGTTACCTTCCCAAGCATTTACTTCGCCGCCAATAATTACAGTCGGATCTACTCCTGCTTCTAACAACATATAGCCAATTAAACTACTAGTTGTCGTCTTTCCATGAGTTCCAGAAACAGCAATGCTTTGATAATCTTTAATTAAAGCAGCTAAAACATCCGAGCGATGAAAAATAGGACAGCCTAACTTTACCGCAGCCTGATATTCAGCATTATTGTCAGCAATTGCTGTCGAGCAAATTACTTGAGGCAATGCCTCGATTTTGTCTGTTTCTTTTAACCAATTTCCAGAAGGGGAAATAGCGTTATTTGTTTCTGGTAAATGAGCCGCACCCGCACCTACTGTAACGGGTTTGCCGACAGAGTGAAACCCCGATCGAACAAGCTCGATATTAGAGGCTTCTTGTCTGTTAAAAATATTTACACCCACTGAGTGCAATCGTTCGGTAATATTACTAGCGCGCAGATCCGAACCAGATACAGGCAAATGACGTTTTGCTAATACATAGGCAAGAGCTGACATACCAATTCCGCCGATGCCGATAAAATGGAAGGGTTTGCCGCTTAATTCAATATATTTCACCCTTGAATCTCCTTTCACACCACAATAATAAACATAGTATTCTATGAATAATACGGGCTATGATAGCAATATTTTTTCGATTGAGGCATGGGCAATTAGTCTTATGTTTTTAACGATCGATTTCAACTTAAATAAATAACTAAATATCGATTTAGTGATGTAGTTATCTTCATTATTACTAAATTGTTATCGAGCGAAGCCATTAAAGCTTTATACTTTAATTGTCAAACTCTAAGTTGCTTAATTGCAAGTAAGTTCTAACTCAAAAATTGCTTTTTCTTCATCTAAGAAGAAAAATAACTTGAAAATAATTAAAATATCTTAGTCTTGTATTGTTGTAACTTTACGATATGATTAGTCATATTAAGAATAATTTAATCATTAACCTAGAAGAACAGAGGGCAAGACGCAGTGATAAGAGTAGCGATCAACGGTTTTGGACGAATTGGGCGTAATTTTCTGAGATGTTGGCTTACCAGAGGCGAAAATACCCAAATAGAACTTGTTGGTATCAACGATACTTCCGACCCAAAAACTAACGCTCACCTTCTAAAATACGATTCGATGTTAGGCAAATTAAATGCTGACATCAAAGCCGACACCAATTCGATAATTGTTAACGGTAAAACAATTAAGTGCGTTTCCGATCGCAATCCTCTCAATTTGCCTTGGAAAGATTGGGGTGTAGATCTAGTGATCGAAGCCACTGGCGTTTTTGTTACCGATGAGGGAGCTTCAAAGCACATCGAAGCAGGTGCGAAACAAGTTTTGATTACCGCACCTGGTAAAGGATCGAATATTGGTACTTATGTAATGGGTGTCAACCACCACGAGTACGAACATGGCAAATACAGAGTAGTCAGCAATGCTAGTTGTACTACTAATTGTCTTGCTCCTGTAGTCAAAGTATTAAACGAAAAATTTGGTATCGTTAAAGGTACGATGACTACTACTCACAGCTACACTGGCGACCAAAGATTGCTAGATGCTAGCCATCGCGATTTGCGCCGCGCTAGAGCCGCCGCAGTTAACATCGTTCCTACTTCTACAGGTGCAGCACAAGCTGTTGCTTTAGTACTTCCCGCACTCAAAGGTAAATTGAGCGGCATTGCTTTGCGCGTTCCTACTCCTAACGTTTCGATCGTCGATTTCGTCGCTCAAGTAGAAAGAAAAACGATCGCTGAAGAAGTAAACGAAGCTCTCAAAGCTGCTTCTGAAAATTCTCTCAAAGGTATCCTCGCTTACAACGACTTACCTTTAGTGTCTTGTGACTACAAAGGTACTGACGAATCCTCAATCGTCGATGCTAATTTAACTTTGGTACTCGATGGCGACATGGTTAAAGTAGTGGCTTGGTATGACAACGAATGGGGTTACTCTCAACGTGTTGTCGATTTAGCAGAACTCGTCGCTCAAAAGTGGCAAGCTTAAAATTAAAGATAGATTGAATTAAATATTGCTTTGAAGTTCCCCGCCCCAATAAGACGGGGATTTTTATTGGCTCGAAGGCAAGAAAAAAGAATAAATATGAGGATATCTGTGGTGCATTCGAGTATTAATTACGGTGTGGAATTAAAGTAATAAATATTCGATCGCATCTTCCCATTCAACTAAATTTCCTTTGTTTAAAACAAGCAGTTCTTTCAAGTCGTCAAAATTGCGATGAATGCTTTTTTGTAGTCTTTTCGTTTTTTCTTGGTAGGTTTGCACTGTTTGAGCGTCAGATTTGTTTTGAAGTAGATAGTGCAAGAAGTAATTCAATAAATCTACCAATATTTGAAAAGGAAGAGGCGCATTTTTATAATCTAAAACCTTCAAATAAAGATCGTATTCAGTTGTCATTCCTCGAATTATTAAGTACTCCAAATAATTAAGTCGAACAAAAAGATTGCTGAGTAAATAGTCGATAAATTTCCTAATTTTTAGTTGCTTCGATGAAGCGATCGAAAAATTTTAATTGTAGGTATAGCATTGTCAAACGCGGTACATTAACTCCAAATTCTAGGGCGTGTCGCAAGGGATTACCAAAAAGTGCTTCAATTTCTAATGGTTTTTGTCGTTCGTAGTCTAGTTTCATACTCGTGAGATAATGCTTCATTTGGGCGACTCGATCGAAACGTTCTTGAATATAAAGATCGCAAATATTACGACCATTAGTTTTTGCGATCGCAGTAGGATACGCTCGATTCGAGGCATTAAACTGGAACTGGTTTGCGATCGTCTACATTCGCGATCGAGTCATTCGAGAATATCGAAAAGAATCAATTGGGTACTGTCTTACAAATAGAAATAATTCTCATTTGTAATCGAAATCGATTCGATCGCTTCATACATTATCAAATCGTTTTCTTTTTTTGAAAGAAAATTTTCAACCGATCGAAGAGAATCAATTAGGTACTGTCTCACAAATAGAAATAATTCTCATTTGTAATCGAAATCGATTCGATCGCCTCATACATTATTAAATCGTTTTCTTTTTTTGAAAGAAAATTTTCAACCGATCGAAGAGAATCAATTGGGTTCTGTCTCACAAATAGAAATAATTCTCATTTGTAATCGAAATCGATTCGATCGCCTCATACATTATAATCGTTTTCTTTTTTTGAGAAAATTTTCAACCGATCGAAAAGAATCAATTGGGTACTGTCTCACAAATAGAAATAATTCTCATTTGTAATCGAGATCGATTCGATCGCCTCATACATTATTAAATCGTTTTCTTTTTTTGAAAGAAAGTTTTCAACCGATCGAAGAGAATCAATTAGGTACTGTCTCACAAATAGAAATAATTCTCATTTGTAATCGAAATCGATTCGATCGCCTCATACATTATTAAATCGTTTTCTTTTTTTGAGAAAATTTTCAACCGATCGAAAAGAATCAATTAGGTACTGTCTCACAAATAGAAATGATTCTCATTTGTAATCGAAATCGATTCGATCGCCTCATACATTATTAAACCTCAGAACGAATTGGATAAAGCGTCCTGGCACTAGTAAAGTTGTAATAGCTCGTATCTCGATTTTGTTTTAATCAAATGACTAGCGCGATCGCATCCATACTTCAACCCTTACTTCAATCTGAAGATGAATTAGTTAGTTTAGAAACTACTTCTGCACTTTGGCAAGAAAAAATTAACAGTACCATCGCCAACAAAAAACATTCAAACTCATCCATATATCTAGTTCGTCCTCATAACTTAAAAACACTTTCAGCGATCGTCAAACAAGCAGATCGGCAACAATGGAAAGTAATACCATGCGGAAACGGTAGCAAGCTAAATTGGGGAGGATTGATTAAAGACTGTCAGTTAATTGTCAGCACGCAAAATTTAAATTGCATCATCGAACATGCAATTGGCGATCTGACAGTAACAGTTGAAGCAGGAGTTAAATTAGCTCAGTTACAAAAAACTTTAATGCAAGCCAATCAGTTTCTTCCTCTCGATCCTAGCTATTCAGAGGAAGCAACTTTAGGAGGCATTGTAGCTACAGCAGATGCAGGTAGCTGGCGACAGCGTTACGGTGGCATTAGAGATATGTTGTTGGGATTATCTTTCGTTCGCGCTGACGGCGAAATTGCTAAAGCGGGAGGAAGAGTAGTCAAAAATGTGGCTGGCTATGACTTGATGAAGTTGTTTACGGGTTCGTATGGCACATTAGGAATTATTTCGACCCTTACTTTTCGAGTTTATCCGTTACCATTTGCATCGCTTACTCTAGTTTTAACTGGAGATAGTAACAATATTGCCGCGATCGCGTCTAAACTTCGTAACTCTGGTTTGACACCTACTGCTGCCGATCTAATGTCAGTATCTTTAGTCGATAAATTGAATTTAGGAAAAGGTATCGGTTTAATCGTTCGCTTTCAAAGTATATCTGAAAGCGTCAAACAACAAGCCGAACAATTAAAAAATATAGCGCAACAAATAGGTTTGCAAGTTAGCAGCTATGAAAATATCGATGAGATAAATTTATGGCAAAAATTACGAGAAACGATCGATTCTTCTAACGATCGGTCTTCTCAAAATTCAACAATTCTTAGCAAGATAGGAGTAATACCCAGTGCTGCTGTTAGCCTTGTCGATCGCGCCTGTGGACTGGGATTAATTAATATTAATAGTGGTTTGGGAAAATTGCGAATCGATCGTGAAAATGCTCTTAGTACTCTGCGAGAATTGCGAGCGCACTGCGAACGCGAGCGAGGTTTTCTGACTATTTTAGAAGCACCGATCGCGCTCAAACAACAAATAGAACCATGGGGATATATAGGTAATGCTTTAGAAATAATGCATAAAATAAAACAAAACTTCGATCCAAAAAATATTTTAAGTCCCGATCGTTTTGTTAATAGTAATTGATTGTGAAATTTTGAAGAAAATCTCCAAAAAGTAGAGACGCGAAATCAAAAGTAGAGACGCGAAATTTCTCGTCTCTACAGGATTTAAATTTGCTTTTTAGTTTAGTTTGAATAAGAAACTTTCAAACTTGCTGGTTGTCCGAGATTTCCTTCAAGAATTACGTTGCGATCGTTAGCATAGAGATGACGCAAAATTTTATAAATTTCTTCAATGCGAGATCTCGCGTCTAACCGATTTGCTAATTCAGATAAAGAAAAAGAAGAATTACTATTTTTTAAAACCTCTAAAACTCGATTTTGTAACTCCAAAATCGAAGCGGCTGCTTTTTTGCCTGCTTCAACTCCAGGCTGATGATAAGCATTAATATTAACCAAACTAGCGTACAAACTGACAGCCCTTTCGTAAAGAGCAATTAATGCACCTACAGTCTTAGCATTTACATCTGGGATAGTTACAGTAATCGAACCTCGCCCGTTTTCATATAAAGCTTGACGAGTTCCTTGCAATAAACCAGATAGAAAATCGCCCGATGTTACTCCAGGTTCGACTTCTGGCGAACTTCCTTCGCGATCGCCGAGAACTTCAATAAACGTTAAAAAGAAATTGGGTACGCCTTCGCGTAGCTGCTGAACATAAGCATGTTGATCGGTCGAACCTTTATTACCGTAGACAGCAATTCCTTGATAAACAGTATTGCCATCAAGGTCTTTTTCTTTCCCCAAAGATTCCATAACTAGCTGTTGCAGATAGCGACTGAACAGCAACAAACTATCTTTGTAAGGCAGTACTACCATATCTTTTTCGCCTTTACCATTACCAGCAGCATACCAAGCTAGAGCGAGTAAAGCGGCTGGATTAGTTTTTATGTCCGGTCTTCTAGTAGTTATATCCATTGCTTTAGCACCTGCGAGCATGGCACGAATATCGACACCTTGCAAAGCGGCGGCGACTAAACCAACTGCTGACAATTCCGATGTACGTCCTCCTACCCAATCGTGCATGGGGAAGGTAGTCAACCAACCTTCAGATTTAGCCTGTGCTTCAAATTTACTGCCCACTCCTGTGATGGCAACAGCATGGGAAGCAAAATCGATGTTTTGAGCCTTGTAGACTGCTTTAGCCTCGATAACACCATTGCGAGTTTCTGGCGTACCACCCGATTTAGAGACAGCTAAAACGAGAGTAGTATTAAGGCGATCGCTCAGTTTGGCAAAAGTACGATCGATTCCTGCTGGGTCGCTATTGTCGATAAAATGAATAGCTAATGGTGGATTGTTGGGTGCTAGTGCTTCGGCAACAAATTGAGGACCGAGGGCAGAACCACCAATACCGATCGAAAGAATATCGGTAAATTTAGCCGCGCCTGGAGGTTTTATTGCACCACTATGAACTTGACTGACAAAATCTTCTATTTTATCGAGAGTTTCGACAATATCTTGTTTGATTTCGGGGGTAGGGGCTAGATCGGCATCACGCAGCCAATAATGACCGACCATGCGATTTTCGTCGGGGTTAGCGATCGCGCCTGCTTCCAACGCTTTAAGATCTTCAAAAGCTTTGGCAAATTTTGGCTCGATCGTTTCGATAAAACTATCGTCAAAGCGTATCCGCGACACGTCTAAGTAAAAACCGAGCTGCTCGTCGTAATAAAGCCAATCTTGATAGCGTTGCCAAAGTGCGGCAGTCTCCATAGTTGAAATCCAATTTTTTCTCTCCACTTTGTTCAGTTTATCGGAGGACAAGCAAATTCTGAATGATGAATTAATTAATTCTGAGGGTAAAGTTGATTTTAAGAAATACAGAGAAGATCGAAGTCATGGCTGAAAAAATGACTGCTGATGAATTTTTATCTCGCTATCAAGCTGGAGAACGAGATTTTAAAGGCATCGAACTAATCGATAACCCGAAAACAGAAAATCTTGGCAATGCGATCGAGCTAAAGGGTACTAAATTAAGAGGAATTAACTTGCGTGGAGCAAAAATTAGTTTTGTCAATTTAGATGGGGCAGATTTGACTGAAGCCGATTTATTTGGCGTTTGTTTGGCTGGTTCTCTACTTCGAGGTGCGATTCTCAAGGACGCTAACTTAGCTTCTGCCAATTTGCACTGGTGCGGCTTATTTAATGCCGACTTGCGCGGAACTAATTTAACTTACATTAATGCCACTAATGCCAGTTTTAGCGGTGCTAATCTAGAGCTGACTTACTTTGAGTATGCAGTTTTGGCTAGAGCAAATTTTCGCAAAGCCGTAGGTCAATCTAAAGATTCTCTCTGTAGTAATAGCAATTTAATTTGGCAGACGATTATGCCCGATGGTACGCTCGAAGAAGGCCCTTATTTAACGAAAAGTTGGTAGCAAGTTCGATCGAGTTGTGCGATAAAGCCGTAGATAGTGCTTCGCCATCGAATCGGTAAATTTACCGATAATTAAGTAATTTTGCCGATCTTTGCGGCATGAGTTGGCTAAAACACTTTAGATTTTCTCAAGTTTTGTCATTATGTAGGTAGTGATACCATTAATCGAGTTGAATTGAAGCGGACACAAGTGCGAATTGATACTGCACCAAAAAGTCACAACGATCGATTTTGATTTTTTATTGCAGTTCGATCCCGCGTGGCAGCAATTTTCAATTCGATCGAGATGCCACATAAAAATAAGGAGAAAGGATGAGTAACTTACTTCGCAATGTACTAGTTGGTGCGGGTTTGACTGCTGTAGGCGCAATTGGCGCAAAAAAAGCAGTAGACTATTTTCAAAATCGCGGAAAAGAAGAAGTAAAATCCGAAAATGAAGGTGATGTGGAAGAAACATCTGCTGAAGAAGTAGCTTATGCAACTGTAGAAAATAACTCAGTTCAAGACTTCCTCGATCGCAGTTTTGGCGAAGCAGGGCGTTACACCCCCAATCGTCCTCCCAAAGTCTTCGATTATCAAGGACAGCAGTATATGGTAATTTGGGCATTTGACAACAAACAACAAAAAAATCAAATGCTCGCTTTCCAATACACTCCTGAAGGTCGTAAAATGGTCGCCAGTGTCGGCTACACTGGTAATAATACCGATTACAATATCAATTTAGGAAGCACGCCTTTTGCAATCGAAGTAAACGGTCAACAACTAACCGTAGGTCAAGGTGAGACTGGTGGCGCTAGCGATGTTGATTTTGTTTTAGCAGCTTAAATTTCAAATAATTAATTAATAATCTAGATAAAAAAAGGTGGGTATTGCCCACCTTTTTTTTCGTCTCTACCCTATTCCCTATTCCCTATTCCCTACTCCCTATTCCCTATTCCCTACTCCCTATTCCCTACTCCCTATTCCCTATTCCCTTTAATAAAGATTTAATCGCTTGAAGTCCTTCTTGTTTTTTCGATTTGTCTCGATCGTTAATACCCGCGATCGTAAGTTGAACGGCATCAGCTAATTGAAAAAATTGTAATTTACGCCTAAGTCGATCGCCATTTACGTGGGAATAATATTTGAGAAAACGTTCGATAAAATCGATTCCCATATCGTCTAGCAAATACATGAGATCGTAATCTGGATCGCCAATGGCAATATCACCAAAGTCAATGATGCCGCTAACTCGATCGCTCTTAACATCAAATAAAATATGGTCGGAACTGAGATCGTTGTGTAACAGACAGGGTCGATAATTAAAGTTAATCGGTTCGTCAAGATAATTGCGATAAATTTTTTTAATTAATAATTGCTCTTTGAATGTCAGTCGATCCAGAATTAAGCGACAGACAATTTGATAGTCTTGTTCGCAATCGCTTTTAAAGTCAATAGTTTCTAAATGACATTCAACTATTTCCTCGGGCGCGATCGCATGTAACTCGTTCAAAAATTCTGCTATTTGCGCGATCGCTCTCTCTTGTATTTCTGTCGATAAACTATTAAGTAGCTTTTTAGTCAGACAAGATCCTACAATCTCTTTGTAGCCAACAAAACGCGTTTGTTTTTCTGAATCGATCCCAATAAATTCAAAGTTAGGAATTGCAACATTAATATGACTTTTAATTTTTGGTAACAGACAAATCTCTTTCTCCAAATTTTTAGAAACTTGTTTGGATTTAGGAAACCGAAAAACATACTTATTGTTGATTCGATATGCCCGATAATCCCAACCCTCTCCTAATTTACTCAGGTGCCAGACTTTCAATTGAGGAAAATTAATTTCAATCTGAGTAATAATTTCAGTTTTAGATAGCATTTAAATTGGGAAAATTTCCA
This sequence comes from Xenococcaceae cyanobacterium, assembly GCA_051657945.1. Lineage (GTDB taxonomy): Bacteria > Cyanobacteriota > Cyanobacteriia > Cyanobacteriales > Xenococcaceae > CAZJTL01. Next base: position 42,925 of record JBOFLQ010000206.1, read on the forward strand.
ACAATTGCTCGCTCAAAAAATAATTCTCCTAATAGTAACTGCAAAAATAGGGAATAGGGAATAGGGAATAACGGCGCTTGGAGTAGGATAGCCGATCTCTGAATTATGAAGTACCGATCTCTCTAATTCGGTTATTGCCTTCACTATTCTCCGTCATTTGGTTTCAAAGTCTGCCAAAATTAATAGAGGGTTTTTTGAGAGAACTACTGATGCCTCTAACTGATTCTGAAATCGACCTGACTACATATATAGAACATTCCCTACTCAACCCTTCGGCAACGGCAGAACAAGTAAAAAAGTACTGCTCCGAAGCAATGCAATATAATTTTCCTGCTGTCTGTGTCTATCCCTGTGCTGTCAAAAGTGCTGCCGAAATTCTCCATGGTAAAAAGACACAAATTGCTACGGTAATTGGTTTTCCTACAGGTGCAAATACTTCGGCGACTAAACTTTACGAAGCACGAGAAGCAGTCGAAATGGGTGCAACCGAATTAGATGTCGTCATCAATCTCGGCTGGTTGAAAATGGGAGAATCGGAAAAGATTTATCAAGAAATAGCGCAAATCTGCGAAGAAACAGGACAACCAGTCAAAGCGATTCTCGAAACTAGTCAACTTACAGATACAGAAAAAAGACTCGCCTCAGAAATTTGTATGGATGCTGGCGTTGCTTATTTAAAAACAAGTACGGGTTGGTTTGGCGGCGCTACGGTGGCTGATGTCAAACTTTTAAAAGAAATAACCAAAGGACGAGTTGGCATCAAAGCTTCTGGAGGCATTCGTACCGTAGAAAGTGCGATCGCGCTAATTCAAGCTGGTGCAACCAGACTGGGTACATCTCGCGGTGTAGATTTAATCAGGGAGCGGCAAGTAGGGAATAGGGAGTAGGGAATAGGGCATAGGGAATAGGGAATAGGGCATAGGGAACTTTTGTTGCCCTATGAACCATAAACCATGAACCATGACGGCGTTTTTGATTCCGAGGAAACCAGCCGTTCGCGGCACGGCTTCGCCTACGGAATACACGCCTTAACAATCAACCATAAAATATGAGTCAAACATACAAAGCTACGGGAATAATACTTAAAGGAAAACCATTTAACGAATCAGATCGTTTAGTGACCGTATTAAGTCCAGAATATGGTTTAATTAGTGCGATCGCGCCTGGAGCAAAAAAACACAAATCCAGACTGCGGGGAAGATGCGAATTATTTGTTATTAATGAAATGTCGATCGTTAAAGGGCGATCGCTCGATCGAATTATTCAGTTAGAAACTCTCGAATCTTATCCAGGTTTGAGCAAAAACTTGAGTAAATTGGCGGCGGGACAGTATTTAGCCGAACTAGTTTTGAGTTTGGCACTCAGCGAACAGCCGCAAGTCGAATTCTACGAACTATTTACCGAACATCTCAAACGCATTGAAAGTTTAGACAGCGAACAAAACATTTTTGCTCCCTTAGCTCAAGCTGTTTTTCACTTGTTGGCGATCGCGGGGGTAGCACCCCAAGTACATAAATGCAATTTGAGTCAACAATCGCTAATAGCTAATTTTACAGAGCTTCATTGGCAAGTCGGTTTTAGTTTTGATTCGGGTGGGGTTATCGATTTAATCGCACTCAACCAAGAAAACAAAGAGCTAAACAGTAGAGAGCGCACCTTTGAAATTGTACGAGACAATAACCAGAAGACTTTACCAAAAATTGACGAAAGACTTAGTGCCACAGAATTGACTTTGCTGCAACAATTAAGCTCGAATTACTTGCCACAAATTTCGCTGATTTTACCACAACAATCGGACAATAGGTCGATAGATATTGCTTGGACAAAAATCGAACATTTGCTAAGAAATTATGCAGAATATCATTCAGGTCGTTTGATTCGTTCTGCTAATTTGGTAGATAATTTATCTATACTTAAATTTTAAACATCAACTCATCTTTATATTTTTTTTTACTGAAGTTTAATTTTCCAAAATATCGAGTTAAAATGCAACTCTCAAAATCGGAACAACAAAAGCGAAATTCTAATTCGAAATTGGAACCGATTGATAATAACTCTGCCGAGCATCAGCGCGATCGAATTTTGATAGAACCAGTCGAACATAGCTCCAAACAGGGTTTCATGCCCGTTCTTAGCAATCGCCGCTTCCTCACTCTTTGGAGCGGTCAAGTTTTCTCTCAACTGGCAGATAAAGTATATCTAGTTTTGATGATAGCTTTAGTAGACAGCCTGTTTAAAACGGCAGAACAACCGATTAGCCGTTGGGTTTCGCCGATCATGATCGCGTTTACAATTCCCGCGATCTTATTCGGTTCGTTAGCTGGAGTTTACGTCGATCGCTGGTCAAAAAAAGCAGTGATGGTCATCTCCAACCTCTTGAGAGGTATTCTCGTTTTAACGTTGCCATTGCTGTTATGGCTGTCTGGAGATAAATCCATAATGATGGGTTTACCGTTGGGATTTGGCTTCATGTTAGCAGTTACATTTCTAGTTTCTACCCTGACCCAATTTTTTGCCCCAGCAGAACAAGCCGTCATTCCCATCATCGTCAAGCGCGAATATTTACTAGCAGCTAATTCGCTTTACACGACGACGATGATGGGATTGTTAATCGTCGGTTTTGCCGTGGGCGAACCCTTATTGTACTTTGCCGATCGCCTCGTCGAGGGAATTGGCATTGGTGGCGATATCGGTAAAGAATTAGTCGTCGGTGGTTCGTACGCGATCGCTGGATTGTTATTACTGGCATTAAAAACAGGCGAAAATCAAATACATCGCAGCGATGAAAGCCCCCACCCTTTCCAAGATATCAAAGACGGTTTGCGCTATTTAGGCGACAACCATCGCGTTCGCAATGCTTTAATTCAATTAGTCATTCTCTTTTCAGTCTTCGCTGCTTTAGCCGCAATCGCCGTTAGTTTGGCCGAAAAAATTCCTGGCTTGGATGCGCCACAATTTGGCGTTCTCCTGGCTGCTGCTGGCGTTGGCATGGCTTTAAGCGCCACTGCATTAGGTTATTTGGGACAAAAGCTTTCTCACTCGAAACTGAGTTTAATTGGTTCGATCGGCGTGACTGCTTCTTTAATCGGCTTATCGCTCTCAACGCAAAATCTTTGGTTATCCTTAATAACGATCGCCCTTTTGGGTGCTTTTGCTGCTTTAATTGGCGTACCCATGCAAACCGCAATTCAGTCAGAAACCCCCCCAGACATGCGCGGTAAAGTATTTGGCTTGCAAAACAATGCCGTTAATATTGCCCTATCTCTACCTCTAGCGCTAGCGGGAGAAGCTGAAGTTCGTTTGGGATTGCAACCAGTTCTTTGGAGTTTATCAGCTTTAGTTATAGCAGGAGGGCTATTAAACTGGTATATTTCTCGTACGAACAAGATAAATTTATCTAAAGTCGGCAAATAAACTAAAAACGAAGAGATTTTCCTCTAAATTATTTTTTAGTTATTTGGTCTCATTTGTGAAGGTAGATCGCCCGAATGCACATCGCTTGGTTGGGAAAAAAATCACCATTTTGTGGTAACGTCACCTATGGTCGAGAAATAACCAATTCTTTATTAGAAAGAGGATACGAGGTTAGTTTTCTTCATTTTGCTCAAGAAGAATCAGTTTGCGAGGGTTGGCCTAACTGTCCTGAAGTTTTTCTGCCTTTTCTTTATAAATCGCAGGTTTATACCATTCCTTCGCCCAAGTCTACTAAAATTTTGATGCAGTCTCTGGTGCGTCTTAAACCAGACTTAGTTCATGCTTCTTTGACTCTATCCCCCCTAGACTTTTTGCTTCCAGAAATTTGTGAGGAATTAGGTATACCTTTAGTGGCAACTTTTCATCCTCCCTTCGATAGCAAATTACGTAACCTCAAATCCAGCACTCAATATCTTACCTATCAGCTTTACGCACCTTTTTTAGCAAACTACGATCGCGTCATCGTTTTTTCACAAATTCAAAAAGATTTATTAGTGAAACTGGGAGTCCCCGAAGCAAGAGTAGCCATTATTCCTAATGGTGTTGACGAGAAAAAATACGTTTCTGGATATTCTAATTTAAAATATCAATTAAAATCGAAACGTCTATTTGTCTATCAAGGTAGAATCTCTACTGAAAAAAACGTCGAAGCTCTTCTAAAAGCTTGGAAGCATTCCGACATGGGTAATGATAGCAAACTTTTAATCGTTGGCGATGGCCCGCAAAGAGTCTTTTTAGAACCTTATTACGGCAAAGAATACGGAATTATCTGGATGGGTTTTGTTGCAGACGAACAACGCCGTATCGATATTCTTCGCGCCGCCGACGTGTTTATTTTGCCTTCTTTGGTAGAAGGTTTATCTTTGTCCTTGCTAGAAGGGATGGCTTGCGGATTGGCTTGTCTGGCTACTGATGCTGGTGCTGATGGCGAGGTTTTAGAAGGAGGCGCGGGAGTAGTTCTCAATACTCAAGGTGTAACGACTCAGTTAAAAACTTTACTACCTCTATTTCGCGATCATCCCGAAATGACTCAATTATTGGGACAAAAAGCCAGACAAAGAATTGTGGAGCGTTATACCTTGAATTGGAATATTACTAGACTCGAATATCTCTATGCTGAAGTGCTACAAAAGAGAGAATTTCAGCTTAGTAGTTCTTTTTAATTTGGGTAGTTTTATTTTAAAGCGATCGAACTATAGTTAGACTGCTATATCAGTTAGTTTCAACATGAGTAGCAGACGAATAAGCAAACTATTTTTTTCGAACGCTAATTTTTTGTCAAGTAATTTTTACAAGCTGTTACAATTTTGTGTTTGTGTCTATTTTGTTACAGTAACAAAAAATCGAGCTTTCCGTGGCTTTTTTTGAAAATAGACACACCAATCCCTTGAGCGCTTGCTTAGATGATACACAAACCCTTATAAATTCGTCAAGATCTCAAAAATTGTCGGTACGATTTTCGGTCATTGTGGCAGATGAATTTATATTAAGAAGAAAACACTCATTTGAATTATAAAACTTAATGCCAAAAAACATTTAATGAACTTATTTATGATGATTCTAAGTGAAGCGATCGCTCTTATAACAGGAAATTAAACGAGTTTAAAATTAGGGTGGGCAAATTGTTCAAATTTTTCTAATTTGAATTGGTTTGTTGTGTTTTTACCAATTCTACTGCTCATATGCCTGAGTAGATGTTGAGCGATTAG
>JBOFLQ010000207.1:0-1627 GCA_051657945.1 Xenococcaceae cyanobacterium
CCCTTAACCATTCTTGATAAGCTTGAGGAGTGTTATTCATTCGCGATCTGTGGATGATTTTTTCTTGGCAGTTGTAATTGCTTATATGTTGATTTTACTTCTCTAAGTCCCTAAATCTTAAAATCATACCCTTGAAAGCTATCCCCTGTCCCCTACTCCCTATTAGTCAAAATCTCATAACCCCGATCCGTTACCAATACTGTATGCTCGAATTGGGCGGAAATGTTGTTATCTAAAGTTACCACCGTCCAGCGATCGCGAAGAACGCGAGTGTGTTTCGAACCTGCATTTAAAATTGGTTCGATCGCCAAAGTCATGCCCGCACGAAGTTTGACGTTGGGTAATTGGTTGGTGCGAAAATTAAATACGGAGGGATCTTCGTGTAAATTGCGACCGACACCATGACCTGTATAATCTTCAACAACGCTATAACCATTCGCTTTGACACGATCTTCGATCGCGCCTGCAATATCCAACAAAAAATTACCTGCTTTAACTTGGGCGATGCCTTCATACATAGCTTCTTCGGCTACTTTTATTAATTTGGCTGCTTCAGGAGAAACTTCACCAACTGCGATCGTAATGCAAGAATCGCCGTGAAAACCTTCAAAAAATGCCCCTGTATCTACTTTTAAAACATCGCCAGCACGAATTACTTTTTTGCGATTGGGAATGCCGTGGACGACTTCGTGATTAATCGAGGAACAAATCGAAGCAGGAAAACCGTGATAGCCTTTAAAGCTGGGGGTAGCCCCCATTTCTCTAATTCGCTTCTCAGCATAGGCATCCAAATCGGCAGTAGTCATACCTGGAGTAACTAATTGAGAAATTTCTTTGAGTACCGTTGCCACAATTTTACCCGAACTCCTCATAATTTCGATTTCCTGTGGCGATTTAACTTCGATCGAACGGCGTTTTTTCTTTTGAATCGATCCAGTCTGTTTTTCTTGTGTTTGCAGCTTATTTTTCGGATCTGAGGAGAACAAATTAGTGAGGATATTCATTCGATCGCTTATGGGTTGGAGAGTTTTAAAGTATGTATTGCATTATATATAATCGCTCGAAACTATTCTGAGTGCGATCGATAAGCTGACTAAAATTAGCATGGCGTGGAACACTCATCGAACAAATTAATTCGGATATCCCCATTATTCGATCGGTTCGTTTTTATGAGAATCGATCTAAAATTTTATTAAGAAATATTGAGAAAGTTTATGAACCAGCTAAGTTTAGAGCAAATTTCTGCACAACTGGATAGTCCAAATTCTCGCGATCGTCTGCTGGCATTGGCATCTTTACGAGAAGTCTCAGCAGAAAATGCCGTACCTCTCATTAAAAAAGTTCTCTACGATGAAATTTTGCCAGTGCGATCGATGGCAATTTTTGCTTTGGGAGTAAAACCAACTGAGGAATGCTTCCCGATCTTGATAGAATTACTAGAAACCGATCCAGATTACGGTATTCGTGCTGATGCGGCTGGCGCATTGGGCTATTTAGAAGACAACCGAGCATTTGAGTATTTAGTTCGTGCTTTTTATGAGGATACTAATTGGTTGGTGCGTTTTAGCGCTGCCGTTTCTTTGGGCAATCTCAAAGATATCCGAGCAAAAGAAGTACTCATACAAGC
>JBOFLQ010000208.1:0-14698 GCA_051657945.1 Xenococcaceae cyanobacterium
AGCAGTTAACAAGCCGGGAGTAGCCCCGCAGCCAGTTAAATAAGTAATTCCAGCCGCTTTGAGTTCGTTTTGCAATGGCAAGAGTTGTTCTACCGCACTAGTTCTTTTTAGGGCATCTACCAACACTCCCCGCCAACCAGAATTAATAAATTCTAAGACAACATCTTTCATAAAAGTATTGGGAAGGTTTGGTAAAGCGAGAAAGTATCCATCGACTTTTGCTTTATTAATTAAATCCGTAATACTTTTATCGCTGAGAGTACCGCCATCGGTTAAATAGCCTAAAGAACTTTTCCGATCATAGGTAGCGATCGCCCGATCTGGATCTATTCCTTCTGGCTGATATGCATAGCCATGGCGATCGGCAGCAGCAACCAAAATCGTCTCTTGTTTTGGTGCTAATATCCTTGCCGCAGCTTGTCCCAAACCGCCAAAACCTAAAACCCCAATTGCGATCGAATTGTTGAGGTGAGTTGCCATTTCCATTTAGATAAGTATTTTTTTTAATAACTAGATACTTATTATCTTTCAAAGCGTATCTTTGGGGAGAAAAAGGCAACAGAGGAGGCAATGAACAATTAACCATGAACCATGAACGCCGATCTAATCCCTAACTATCGGTAGATAAGCATTCAATTAAATCTAAATTACAATCTACACTGTTTGTATCAAAATGTTAAGAGATCGTTCTTTTTAACTTTTTTTTTCTTGACTAGTCTTAAAAGTTACGAGAAACTTACAAATTAATGAAGTGAACATGTCATGAAATATTAAATTTTGATAAGATTTTAGTCATATTGCTATGTAAGCTCAAAATTAATAAAGTCGAGCAGATTTAGAGCATTAACTTGATTTTGTATCAAGCTGACGTTTAAAGGTAGCGAAAACCGCAATTGAGTGGAGCGCAAATTTTAATAGCTAAAAAAAGTCGCAAGAGCAAACCATAAATATGGAAACTCTAGAATTCATCATTTATCCCGATGGCAGAGTAAAAGAGATGGTAACAGGCATTGTCGGTACTTCTTGTCAAGAGGTAACGGCAGCAATTGAAGCTCAACTTGGGCGAGTCGTTTCTTCTGAAAAAACATCAGAATTTTTCGCTCAAGAAATAAATCAGTCGCTAAAGGCTACTAATCAAGCATCCTTTAGCGACTGGTAAGTTTGTATCCTTGTCAAATTCTAGTCCACTTTAGTAGTTAAACAATATGTCACATTTCAGCACGATTAAAACTCAAATTCGTAATTTAACCTCATTAAAATCGGCTCTTAACGATCTCGGCATTAACTGGAAAGAAGGGCCTCGTTCGGTTAGAGGTTATCGAGGTCAAACCAGCAATGCTGAAGTTGTTGTCGAACAAGAAAACAATTACGACATTGGTTTCAGTTGGAACGGTAAAGAATACGAATTAGTTGCCGATTTACAATACTGGCAGCAACCTTTAACCGTAGATGGTTTCCTAAAGCGTGTTACTCAAAGCTATGCTTACCATACAGTAGTTGAAGAAACCAACAAGCAGGGATTTGCAATTTCCGAACAACAAAAAAATGAAGACGGTTCGATTCGCTTAGTAGTTCAACGCTGGAGTGCGTAATGTCTGAGCCATCAATCCCCGATCGCTCTGGATTCGAGCCAGAATTAGGAGGGATATTTCGGGAGGCAAACTTACGCTCTGGATTTGAGCCAGAGTTAGGAGGAGAGTTCAGGCAAAAAGGAGTTTATGTCGATGAATTAACTTGCATCGGTTGTAGACACTGCGCTCATACTGCTCCTAACACTTTTTTTATCGAATCCGAGCAAGGACGATCGCGAGTTTTTAATCAAGACGGCGATTCTGAAGATTTAATTCAAGAAGCGATCGATACTTGTCCAGTAGATTGCATTCATTGGGTAGATTACACCAAACTCAAGCAGTTGGAGGAAGAGAGGAAATATCAAGAACTCAGACCACTTGGATTTCCTCAAATATTCAAACGCCCAAAAAAAAGAAGATTAGATGGCGATCGCTAAAAAAACTGTTCGATCCAATTAATCTAAACACGAAAGCTTTGCGTCCGATCGAGAGAATCGCGCGCCTCAACAGTTAAACGATACTGCTTGAGGCTTTTGAATCTTAAATGATAGCCAAAGCTCGAACTCGATCTACAAATACAAAACCTCGCAATTGAATAAATCGCGAGGTTTTACAATTAAATGGCGGGAGGCGGATTTGAACCACCGACCTTCGGGTTATGAGCCCGACGAGCTACCAGGCTGCTCTATCCCGCGTCGCCTTTCCAATTATAACCAGAAAGGTTTAAAATTTGCAAGCTTAATTTCAAAATTCTTTTTGGCTTCGTTCAAACCATTGTCATTTCGCCAAGAACTTCCAAACGCTTGTAGCTATCCAAATGCATAAAAGTATCCGAAAGAGTTTCAGCAACTGTAGGAGTAATCCAACCCATTTGCTTGAGAAGATGAATGGCGACAGCATATTTAGCCCGCTTAGAACCATCAATGACTTTGATTGCTATTCCCATTCCCTCGCCAACGCGTCCGACGCATTGAATACCTTCAGCACCAGATTTACTAACGATTTCCCCAGCAGAAAGACGCATTAACTCGCTGTCAAATGCTTTTTCTCCCGCAATCAGATTGGGATGATATGTCATTGCCCGTACAATTCTCTCTAAATCCAAACTTATACCCGAAGCTAACTGAGCATAGAGATAAGCCATTTGTCGCAACTGCATCGAGTAGGTAGGCGCGCCGCAATCATCATGGGCGCAAATTAATTCTGCCCCAGGCATTTGCAATAACTCGCCCACTTTATTCAAAATCAGTTGCTGGACGGGATTGCTCGATCGCAAATAGGTATTAAGAGGCCAATTGCGCTGCTGACAAACCGCTAACATACCAGCGTGTTTTCCCGAACAATTGTATTGAAGGCGACTTTGCTTGTCTGGAGGAATGGGACACTGTAGATTGCTCGGATCGACATCAGAACGCCAGAGAATATTGAATACCTGCCGCGATTGTTCGATCGTACCGCTATGAGAACTGCACATAATCGCTAAGTCTTTGTCAGTCAGGTCGTATCTCTCTAAAGTTCCCGTGTTAATTACTGCTAGTGCTTGAAAGGGTTTGAGAGCGGAACGAATAAAAGCAGATGTTTCATAATCGCCCGCCGCAAGTAAGGCTCGTCCCTTACTATCGCAAGCGGTTGCCTCAACTTGATGAACGGACTCAACAATACCTTCTCGTAGTAAATGAACTTCGATTGTCGGCGTAGATGTGCGTTTTACCCTGGTCATTCGTTTTTGAATTTTTAAAGTTTTAATTTAAAGTAGCGAGCGGGAATTCCCGAACCCTTCAGGGGAACGGGATGAAAGCGAGCAATTATAGCTCGTTTTAGCTTTACAAAAAAGACGTAAAATTTTCATAGAATAAGGCTTTGAGTTGTTGTACGATCTTTTTACTGCCAAAAATCTAGCTAAAAATTGCTGTAAGTTGGCAGAAAGCACCGCACCTAGACAATTTGGAATATGGGGTTCGAGGAAAGAGTTCTCTCGGTAAAATTCCAAGCGTAATTAGATGTATGAGTATTTTCTAATACGTTAGTACCCAAGGACTTTGGGGGAAAGAAATTGACTGTCAAATTGTCGTACTGTCGGGGATGCATAGTAGCTGCTGTGTATCTAGATAAGTGGCGTAGGGCAGTAAACTCTAATCGTGAGGTTAGAAGTCCTCTCCCTTCAAGGGAGAGGGAGTAGTCACATACTCGATCGCTTCCTCAATCAAAAGTCAACCAAACTAGACCGCCCAGCGCGGCTAAAATGGCGATGATTAAAGCTGTTCTGTGCAAACGAGCCACAATTGGTTTAACTTGGTAGGAAACGATCAAGCGATCGCGATTCAACATTGTAGTAGGCTTTGACCAAGTTTGCCCGTCATACCAGCCCGACTCCTCATAAAATATTGTTTCTTGAGATAGTCGATCGCACACATACGACCAACCTAAATAAATTCTCACCAATACAAAGGTGACAAATAGTCCCGCTCCTGCCGAACCAGCTAGAGCAAACTGAATCGGGTACTTTTGCGGATGAAAACTTGCCGCAGCGATCGGCCCTGCTACAAACCAACCCCAAAACCACACCCAAGTAAGTTTATTCAAATAGACTGAAGGCTTCAGAGTTACCCAGCTAAAAATCCAAGATTCTTTTAGCTGTTCGTATTCGTTAATTGGTTGCTGTTCTTCGGGAACAGGACAAAATTCTCTGGAGTAGCCCTTCATCTTAAATTGTGATTATAGTTGTTTTGCAGCAAGCGCGCGCGATCTACCGTAGGTAGTGCGAAGCAATCGCTCGATCTAAAGCTGAGAACGCTACATCAGTGAAAATTCAATTCGTTCGGCATGTCCCCAAAAAGCTTCGAGACTATAAAATTCTCGTTCTTCAGGCAGAAAAACATGAACGATAACATCGCCATAATCTAGAAGAATCCAGCTTGCGTCTGTTTTTCCTTCAATACGAGCTGGATTTCTACCCAGTTCTAGTTCGACTTTTTCTTCAATTGAGTCGGCGATCGCGCGGACTTGGGCTCGCGAAAAACCCGTCGCCAGCACGAAATAATCCGTCAAATAGGACACCTCTACTACTCGCAAGAATACAAGATCGGCAGCTTTGCGATCGTCTGCTGCTTCTGCGATCGTTTTTGCTAATTGTTCACTGGATCTTAGCGAGATAGTTTCGGTTTTTGCTGTCATAATTACATCCTTTTTTCTTATTTTATGTTTTACAGTTCGATCGTTATCATTTTTTTGGCTATTTTTTGACGAAAATCTCTGTCTTAGCCATATTCAATGCCCAATTACGGGTTAATACAGCACGAGGATGAATAATACATTTTGTATTAATTAAGTATTTTAACGAATGATCGCAACACTGCTGTACACTTTGATATAAATTTTTTTGACAAACTTGGCGTATCAATTCAAGTTGTGGATTGTCACCGCGATTTGGTTCGATCGCGTCGGCTACAAAAACAATACAACTTAGCTTACTCATGCCAGGAGAGCCTAAAGTATGATGGCGAATGGCATCTAAGATTTCTTCATCTTTAATACCAAATTCATCACGAGCGACGATCGCGCCAACGTCAGCATGGAGGAGATGAGGGCGTTCGGCACAGATTGGATCGATCGCCAAATTTTCTGCCATTGCCATCTTTAACAGTTTTTGCGGTTGAAAAAATTTAGCCATGTCGTGCATTAAGCCCGCCGTAGCTGCTTTCTGCTCGTCCACTTGGTGGAGGCGAGCCAACCGCACGCACATCGCTTCAACCGCTAAAATGTGTTGCAGGCGATGTGCTGAAACATTTTCTGCCAACCAGGCTAGAGCCAGTTCGCGAGTGGTCATTTACTTTTTAACTTAACAAAAATAACAACTGGCTGCGAATTTAGCAGCAATAAACTAAGGTTTAATTTCTACTTTTTCACTTGATTCTATTGTAGATCGACCCTCGCTCACTGCGGCAAAGAGTTTTTCATATTTATCTAAAGCTGACTCAAACGAATAATTAGCTTCAGCATATTGTCTGCCTGCTTTACCCAAATTTGCTACCAATTCTGGCTGAAAGTATAATTTTTCGATTGCTTCTGCCAATGCTTTGGGATCTTCTGGTGGTATGACAATGCCGCCGCCACTTTTTTCGATCGCCCGTGCTGCCGTTCCTGTAGCAGAGACTGAGGCAATAATCGCTCGACCGCTAGCTAGCAAGACTTGAATTTTTGACGGCATATTAAAATCGAGTACGTTTTTTCTCTGTACTACTAAACCGACATCTGCGGCTGAAAGCATTTCTGGTAATTTTTGTCTGGGCTGAAAGGGGATCAACTTAACTTCGTTGGCATTGTGTTGTTGACAGTGTCGTTGCAATTTAGCTAGCGCTTTTTCAGCACCGACAATAACAATGGCAATATTTGAATTGTGTTTTAAATGAGTTGCCGCTTCGATAACTGTTTCTAAACCCTGAGTCAGGGCAATATTACCCGAATAAAGAACGACAAATTTGCCTTCTAACTGATATTGTTGTCGAAAATAATTATTGTGGCTGGGTAAAGGTTTGACAAAATTAACGTCAACCCAATTAGGAATTTCGACAATCTTATCAATCGGTACACCTTTCTTGCTGATATTATTAGTAAATCCATCGGCAATCACGCTAATTTTTGTTGCCATTTTATAGGCAAACAATTCTAATTTTTTAAGGATTTTAATTACTTTAGGATTGCCAATCATACCGACGTGAATTGCAGCATCTGGTAAAATATCTTGTAAGTTCAAAATGATGGGCGCATGATAAAATTTCCCCAAAAAGGCTGCTGGCAAACAAACTGGTAACCCAGGTACGGTCAGTAAAATTACATCGGGACGACAACCGAGCAGAGCTTGAAACAAGCTCAGCCCTGCAAAACTAATTTCAAAAAAGGCGCGATTGAATAAACTTCGTTGACGGCGAGTCCAAATATAGCAGCGTTGAATTTTGACTCCATTTAAAATTTCTGTAGCGAACAATTTGCCTCGATATTCCCGAGAAATTTCTCCTTCAGGATACCAAGGCATCGCCGTCAAAACTCGTACTTGATGTCCTCGTCTTACTAACCCTTCTGCTAATTCGGTCATTAAGGGAGCGATTCCAATCGGTTCTGGATAATAATTATAAGAATAGATAAGTATTTGCATAAGTTAGACTTTAGACTTTCGCGCGGACATAAGCGGGGACAAAAGTAAAACCGAACACCTCTTAATCCTCCACTAGTCTAACCTCGAATTTTCAGATTATAGTTTCAATTTCGGCTGTTAATTAAATCTAGCTTTAGTTCGACACGTTATATTGCCTTGTGCGTCAAAATTAATCTTATAAACTCCATTTTATTGTCAAAAATTGACACGAGTGTTGGTATGAATTGCAAAAAATTTTTAACGGCATTTTTACTGGCAGGTTTACTACTAATTTCTGCTTGTGGATCTCAGACTGTTTCCCGTTATGAGGGCGCACAGAAAGAGAGTACTGCTAGGGGGGCTAGTGCGGTAGTTAAGACATCTAGCGCGGGAAGTAGTCTTAATAAGTTTTTTCCTAATAGCGGCGATGGTTACAAGCGAGTTTACACACAGGAAAAGAAAGGTTTTGCCGAAGCTAAGTTAGAAAAAGATGGTAAAGAATTAGCAGTAATGGCAATTTCCGATACGAGTAATAATGTTAGTGCAACGCAAAAGTTTAAAACTAGCACGAAAAAGATTGGGGGCTATCCTGCTGTCAATCAAGGTAGTACGGGAACGGCTGTTTTGGTTGGCGATCGCTATCAGGTTAAGGTACTTTCTCGCAATCCTGCTTTTACCGAAGACGATCGCGCCGCTTGGTTGAGCAAGTTCGATCTTAATGGATTGTCTCGGTTGCGCTAGCAGTTATGAAGTGTTGAGTGAGTAGTTAGTTGGGATTGTACCTAAGTGTTAATTACCAGTTAAAGAGCAATAAGGAGAAAATTTTGAGTAAATCAATTTTTGAAATGGTAGATAATCTACCAACTAATAACATCACAATTATGATGTTGCGATCGCTGGATTTTGTCATTCCAGGAGAATGGAATAATTTAGTTGGTTTCGATAATACAATTCGCGAGGTGACTGCCGAAACAGATCCAGAAATGATTCAACAAATCGGCGATCGGGCTGTTTGGTTATATAATGACAAGTCTCAGGGCTATCAAACGGCAATGTGGCTTTATCAAACGGTCGATACTGCCGACAGCGCTCTTGGTGCGGCGGCTTTAACTAATAAAGTAGGCAATAAAATTCCTTTGTTGGGTGGTTTATTAAGTAGCATTACTCCCAATCCCGATAAGGCTCAAGCTCTCGATTTGTGTATTAAGTTAGTAGCTGAGTTGGTTGCTTTCTGTCAAATTAACGGAATTCCTGGCGATAGCATCGGCGATTTCGTAGCATCTTTAGGCGATTACAGCGGCGAATCGTTAATGCGGATGGTTGCTTTGATTTGCGTCGATGGTTTGATTCCACTCGGCCCAGATTTTTTGCTCAAAGCTCAGTCTACTATTGGTAATATTAGCCCTGGCGAACTTAGTTCCCATCCTACTTTCGGTCGGATCGCTGGTGCTATTCCAGGTGGTAATGCAGAAGGTCAGCTCAATTTTATCGGTAGTAGTTTTGATTCGGTTAAAGGTTGGATGGGTAATTTTGTTGCCGATCGCAACCTTACTCCAGAGAATGTTTTTAGTCATCTCCGTAATTTTGTCGAGATTTCTGAGGATAAATTGGATTATTTGGGAGCTTTTCTCGACATGACAACTAATTATTACGAACACACGGGAACGCAAACTTTAGCAAGACGTTTGATCGAACGAGCGGTAGCTGAAATCTAACAAGTTTTTAGCGCTTCGGAATAGCGTTTACGCATCACCAAACAATTACGGTGATTGGGTAAGCGCAAATACTGCAATTCATCGGTTAATTTTTCCATGAATTGCAGTCCTCTTCCTCCTTCTTTATCGAGAGGATTGGCTTCGTGTTCGTAAATAGACTGAAGTTTTGCTGATAAATCAAACGGCTTGCCCATATCCCAAATTTTCATCTCCAAGAAGTTAGCAAATAATTTTACTTCTAGCTCGATTGGAGTTGTTTTTGGCATGTTTTGATGGGCATGACGGACGGCATTGGTAAATGCCTCAACTAAGGCTATTTCGCATTGCCAGCCAAACTTGCTTGGCAGTAGGGGTGTGACAACTCCTTCAAACCATTGCAAGACATCTTTGAGGGCTTCTAATTCTGTAGTTACTTGAAGCCGAAATTGTCTCATTACCTTATCATCTGCCATCAACAGGGTTTCTTTTTGAGAATTTACGATCGCTAAACTGTTGGCAGACTGTTTCAGTCCTCACACCCGTCTGCTCTCCTAGCAAATGTTACTAGATAAGCCAGCAATTACTTTCAGATCTTAACTCAACTTAACTTAGACCGCACCACTATTTTTGTCGAATAAAATCAGTACAGTTCTAATAATTAACTTAAGATCGTATCGTAAACTCCAATTCTCTTGATAGCGAAGATCTAACTTAATTACATCTTCGAAATTACGCACTTTAGAACGACCGTTGACTTGCCACTCGCCAGTCATACCCGGTTTTACGTCCAAACGCTGCCATTGGGGTACTTGATAATTCTCGACCTCTTCAGGAGTTGGGGGACGAGTACCTACCAAACTCATATCACCTTTAAGCACGTTCCAAAATTGAGGAAATTCGTCGAGACTGGTGCGCCGCAGAAAACGACCGACTTTAGTAATGCGCGGATCGTTGTCATTTTTAAAAAATGCACCGCTAGCTTGATTTTCTACTTTCGACTTGAGGGCTTCGGCGTTGGCACACATCGATCGAAATTTCCAGATGTCAAATTTCCTACCCATCCAACCGCAACGAGTTTGCTTGAAAAAAAGCGGACCGGGACTATCAATTAAAATCGCTGTTGCAAGCGGGACAAAAATAACTGCGGTAATTGACAAACCAACTAAAGCACCGACGATGTCGATCGATCTTTTAACCCAAGAACGTATTGAAGGGTGAGTGTCTGGGAGTTGCTTTTCTGCTCTTTGAGTGGAAGGGTTTTCAATGGCTTCGGCTGGAGACTGAATATTAAAAACTAAATCTAACCCTGTCATTGACAAAACTGCCATAACTTGAGGTCGAACGTTTTTGAGAACTAATTCTACTTTTTGTTCTCTAGTCGCTTTGTAGTTACTGACTAAAGCCCCTACGCCACTACTGTCCATAAATTGAGTTTGGGCGCAATCTAGAACGATCTGCTTGGGAAGAGGCTTTTGTTCCAGAAGTTGATGGTAAGTTTCTTTGAAACTAACAGCTTCCAGAATACTCAAACGTTCGGGCAGTTGAATAACAGGATTTGAGTTTATGTCTATTATCGGGAAATTCAAGTTTGGAATTTGGCTAGTCATCAATCCCCAATATTATAGTAGAGTTTTACACTCGTCTTTAAAATTGCTTGAAAAACCAAGTTTTAGCTTTTTCTTGCTCTACAATACCATGTTCGAGCGATCGTCCTTCAGACTCAAACTATACCGATCTATTTTTAATGATGTAGTAAAGAGAGGATGAAGGAGGAACGATCGGGAATCGGTGATTAATAATCAAAAGATTGGTTGTTTTCATCCTTGTTCCTTCAATGTTCCTCTTTTTGCTCAGAAAGTGACTAGCCGTTTGCTTTCATTTTATCTTTGGCTTTAGCCGCGCTACGTTTTAGAGATTGCAAGCGTTCTTCATATTTTTTGCGCGCTCTGCGATTGGGGGTTTGTTCGATCAGGGTTTTCAAGGCACTACCCAAACTTTTGTAGGCGTTCGGTAAGGTATAACCGAAACGAGTTGCCAGCACGATCGCCCGTTCGTCGGCTTCGATCGATTCGAGCAGAGTTTTGTCGCCGTTGTTTTTTTGCCAGAGTCGATAGCCAGACACGCCGCATAATGCCATAGCTAATAAAAGTAACAAACCATCTTGCACCCAAAGTTCGCCAACAGCACCACCCAAACCGATCGCCAAAGCTGCCATTTCCCAACCTTCTTTAGGAATGGTATCGTTTTGAACGCGAGCTACTTCGTGCCAAAATAGAAGATTGCGTTGGTCGAGTGCTAAATTTTCCCACTTTGTCAGATCGATTTGAACTTCGATTTCATCTTTGCCTATTTCTTCGCAGCGAATTAGGGGCGGATTGACTTCTGTAGTGCCTTCAACCATTACCCAACTCTGTAATTCTGGCGGAAGCAGAGATTTTAAGCGTCTCAGTTCGTTCATTTCAGCTTTGGCGGTAGCTGCTGAATAGGATGTCATAAAATTTTCTCTGTTTGAAATTATCGATCGTTATATTAATTGAGATCTATCTATTATAATATCGAACCAAATTACCAACTGTTTTCCAACTCCATCACTTAGAAAACCCCCGATCGATAGCTCGATCGAAGTCTTGAAGAATTTTATCTAGATCGAAATTAATTTTGGCGCTATCATATCCTTTCTGTGCCATGATAGCTGTGGCTTGCTTGTTGGCGAATAACTCTTCGATCGCGCCAGCGAGAGCAATCGGATCGCCAGGAGGAATTAAGCGCCCCGTAACTCTGTCTTCAATTAATTCGATCGCGCCGCCCGCTGCTGCCGCAATGACAGGCTTTTTATTCAGTTGTCCTTCAACGATAACTCGCCCAAAAGGTTCTGGTTCGGTAGAAGTGTGGACGATCGCGTCGCAAGCTGACATTAGTGCGGGAACATCATCGCGAAATCCCAACCAATGGACGCGATCGACTAGCTCGGGTGCGGCGGCGATCGCCTCAATTTCTTTGGTATACTCGTCTTCGCCAAAGAGAGTAGCACCGACTAAAAGAGCGTGGACTTGTGGTAACTTTTTGAGGGCTTCTAACAAAACGTGTTGACCTTTCCAGTAAGATAATCTGCTGAAAGAACCGACCAGAGGAGCGTTGTCGATGCCTAATTGAGAACGAATTAGCTTGGCTTGGTACTGGTGAGAATCGTCAAAAGCAGAGGAGGCAAATCCGTTGTAAACTAGCTCGACGAGTTGGCTCGCTCCTCCTGCTGCTACAAAAGCTTTGCCTGTAGCGCGAGAATTAACTATAACTTTGGCTGCGCGAGCATTAGCTAGGGCAACAGCAACACGACGGTTAATTGCGCTGAAGTGTTTGGCAGTGAGAATGTCGTGCAAGTGCCAAACTACGGGAGGACTGCCCCTAAATGTTGCTAGAGTGGTAGCGATAAAAGCTTTTTGCGAATTGGCATGAATCAGGTCAAATCCTTGGGCAACTGAAGAGATGCTTCCTGCCAACCACCAGAGGGCGGGAATAGCTTTTAGAGCAGACAATCGGGTTGAAGCTTTTATTTCTAAAGCTGATGGTGGTGCTTCAATAATAATAACTTCAACTCCTGCTGCTTCTAGTTTTTTTTTGAGAGGGCCATCGGCAAAGAGAAGAACTCGACTAGTTTGACGGTAGGCAGTTGCTAGATCGATTAAATGTAGTTCTGCGCCACCCAAAGTAGCAGTGTGATCGACGAATAAAATACGATGGTGCTTCATTTTATGTTTACTGTTTTTTATTGTCATCTCGCAGAAATTTATTAATCCGATTTAGCGAGTTGTTCGCAGATTTGTTCGAATAATTTACACTTTAAATAATCTTTGGCTAGAGGAGATAGGAGATAAACTGTTTCTTGTTTGTCGATCAGATACAATTGTTCGAGCTTAGCAAGAGATTTTAATAAATCGATTCTCGAAACGTTAGTAATAAGTTCGAGACTTATTTTATCTGGATTGACGGCTGAGTATTCGAGCGCCAGTAAATAGGCAATTTTTCGTTCTAGTTTGGACAGGCGTTCGAACTGTAAATCTAGTATGTCTCTAATTTCAGCAACGATCGGCGGTTTTAGTAAAAAAAATTGTTCGATGTTACCGTCGAAATATTTTTGAATTGTCGAAATTGCTATTTCGAGTAATTTTGGATTACAAGCATAGCGATCGCATAGTAATTGCCATGATTCTTTAAATTGATGAAGAGGTAATTGTTCGCCAAAAATTCGCTCTAAAATAGATGATTGTAAAGGTTCGAGAACGAGATGGCGAACTTGTTCCCTTGAAGGAGAGTCAAATTCTTTTGGTTTGTCCCAACCGATCGCGATCGAGGTGCTACGATGGCGAGCTGATGCTAGTGAATTTAGAAGCTGTGCGTATTGTTGGCAATCATTACGATACTGACCTACGTTATTGCCACTATCTAAGATAGTGTGTAAATCGTCTAAAACGATCAGACAGCGATATTGGTCGAGGTAAGATAATAGTCTGAGAATTTTGCTGTCAATTGTATCGAGGGAATCTTCACTATGCTGTTTGGTGAAAAAAGATAATAAGTCATCGACAAGTTTGTCCACTGATGGAGCATTTTGCAGCGATCGCCAAATAACACAATCAAATTGTTTTTGAATTTGTTCGGCAAATTTTACGACTAAGGTGGTTTTACCAAGTCCGATCGCGCTAGTAACAAAGACAATCCGGCATTGTTCGTCTTCTATCCATTGGCTTAATTTTTCTAGTTCGCAGTTTCTCCCCAAACATCTGACAATTTGTGGTGCAGTCCCCCAATCCTGTCGTTTTTTGTGAAAAATTTTTGATTCGTGAGGGACAAAATGAGCGAACAGTTCGTTTGTTCGCTCTGTATGGGTGTAATACCGAATAAATTGGGTAAAGTTGGCTTTATTAATCGGTCGATCGAAGGATTTTGACAGTAGTCGCCAAAGCTCGCAGCCAACAGTTTTAATATATTCCTTTTCGTAGCAATAAGTTGTAGCTATTTGCGAGTAGGTTTTGCCCTCATAGGTATGGCGTAACACCAATTCTTGCACTTTGTTTAAATATGCAGGTTTGATGGCGCGATCGATTACTGTCAAAACCTTTTCAAAATCGAATTCACTTTTGCTCTCTAGCTTTATTTGCATTTATCTAAAGATTACAAAAATCTTTTACGGAACTTTTTAATTAATTTTAAAGAATTTTAGTATTTACATCTCAATATTTAGATACAGTTTGATTAAGATAAACCAAAAAAATCAAAGCTTAAAATATTTAATGTAACTAAAAATACATTAAGCTGGAATAACTTGTTTAAATGTATCTATTGTTACTATATTTTGGGGATTTAACTATAAAATCGTCAAAAAAATACCCGATCGACAAAATCAAGAATACTTACCTTGTCATTACTTTTACGTCTCTTTTTTGACTTGCTTTTTGACAATTTAGTAAAATCCAAAAACTTTCGAGAGAACCGAAAAAAACATGACAATTCATTTTCGATCGCTCTGTTTGTTAAATAATCATAATTAACGTTAAGAAAGTTGTGAAGCATTGTAACTTTAGACAGCTTAGAAAGGAGAAAGCAATTATGAGTCACAGATGTTAGTGTTTTTTAGAGCGATGGCGATTGCACTCCGTGCAGGCTGCGCGATCGATAGTAAGTATTTTAGTCACCATAATCATTACTTTTCTATGACGATCGATTCTTTTGACTTTCTTTATAATTGATAGACGGTACGCAATTCAAAAAACACCAAATTAGCAAGAAATAAAGTGTTTAAAGACTAACAAAACATCTTTTTGTCCAAAAGATGGGAAATAGATTGTATTAAAAATTAAGTTCGATCGAACCGTGTTTGCCAGTATCGAAAGCTTGTTTTGCATATTAGTCAATCGTTGAAATAATCTAACCAATTTTATTGCTGACATATTCTGACAAATAGGTTGAGCAACAATTGAGTTGTTTAATAATTTTTATTACCGAATCGATAGATGAAATCATTTTTGATAACTAGCTGCATAGTCATCGTTACTTGGGATAAATTTTCGCATATTTTTGAGGAGATTTTGGCTTAATGAAAGTAGCCCTAGTACACGATTATCTGACACAGAAAGGCGGAGCCGAACGCGTTTTCGAGCTACTTTGCAACTGCTTTCCCGACGCTGATGTCTTCACTTCTTTGTACGATCCGCAAAAAACAATAGACCTCGGCGAAAGGATAGTCAAGACAACATATTTACAGAAGATTCCAGGGGCAGCAAAATATTTTCGATTGATGGCTCCTT
>JBOFLQ010000209.1:0-14982 GCA_051657945.1 Xenococcaceae cyanobacterium
TGATAAGCGATCGCCCATGAAAAATATTCGAGAACAAGTTATTTTGGTAACTGGTTCGACGGATGGAATCGGCAAACAAACAGCGCTCGATTTGGCTAAAATGGGCGCAACTATTATTCTGCACGGACGCAATCGCGATTGGGCAGAAATAACATTAAAAGAAATTTTTATGGCAACCCGAAACGATCGACTGGAATATTATCTAGCCGATCTTTCCTCTCTTGCTGAAGTACGAAACTTGGCAGATATCATACAATCCAAACACAGTTGTTTGGATGTATTAATTAACAATGCTGGAATTGGTGCGGGTAAACCTACAAATAAACAGCGCGAATTAAGTCGAGATGGCTATGAGTTACGCTTTGCTGTTAATTATCTTGCTTTATTTTTACTCACAAATTTGTTATTGCCGTGTTTGCGTCGCTCGATCGCCTCAAAAATTGTTAATGTCGTCTCTTTACAGCAGGCGATCGATTTCAATAATTTAATGTTAGATCGAAATTACGATCCAGTTCGAGCTTACTGTCAAAGTAAACTTGCTGCGGTTATGTTTACTTTCGACCTTGCCGAAAAGTTAACAAAAGATGACATTAAAGTTAATTGTTTGCACCCAGGCTCGCGTCTGGATACGAAAATGGTACGCGAATGGTTTGGACAGCCATTAGGAAGTGTTAGGGAGGGAGCAGAGGCGATCGTTTACCTTGCCACCTCTAAGGAATTAGAAGGCATTACAGGCAAATATTTTTATCAAATGCAGCAACAAAAAGCGATCGCTCAGGCATACGATCGCGAATCTTGCCAAAAACTCTGGCAATTAAGTCAAGAAATTTGTAATTTATAAAATTGTTAGTCAGTACTTAATTATTTTTATTGTTGCTACGAGCTTTCCATGTTCCGCCGTAACGATAATGTGGATTATTTTGACTGATTTTTTGCCAACATTCTGGACAAACTAATACCCAATTAGCGCTCTCATCGTATTGGATGCGATAGCGAATACTAACTATTTTTTGACATAAATCGCATGGTTTTGGCGAGGATTTAGACACAAAGTTTATGATAGACGGGAAATTACAGGCAAATATTTTAACAAGTCCATAATAATGAATATTAAAGAGAAAAAAATAGACACAAAAGGTATTCGGATTTCTGTTACTGAAAATGATCTTGAAATAGGACGGGCTTACCTTTATTTGATGTATAACGACCTACATACTAGACCATTTGATTTCTAGACGCTCTCCGCGATCGCAAAAAAGGTGGGCTTTGCCCACCCTACTAAATTTGGAGCTTTTCCCAAGGCACTGCCCCTACTTTTTACTTTTGCTATAGGCTATAGAAATTCAACATTTATCCCTATTCCCTAACCTCTAACCCCTAGTCCCTACTTTCTATTCGTCTTCAGCGAAAACAAAACGGTACAATTCGCTGGGATCGGGTTCGGGACTTTCTTCGGCAAATGTAACAGCCTCGTCAACGACGTTTTGAATTTTGCTGTCGATATTTTTTAATTCTTGTTCGCTAGCTAAACCTTTTTCTGTTAGGTAAGCTGCTAATTTTTTAATCGGATCGCGTTTACCCCAGAATTCTTTTTCATCTTGAGAGCGAAGTTCGTCGGGATCGGCGAGGGAGTGACCGCGAAAACGATAGGTTAATGCTTCAATTAAAGTAGGGCCTTCACCAGCACGGGCGCGCGCTACTGCTTCTTTAGCTAGAGAATTAACCGCTAAAACGTCCATGCCATCGACTTCATAGCCGTGCATACCGAAGACGCTGGCTTTTTTAAAGATTTCTGGTTGGGAAGTCGCGCGATCGTGAGCCATTCCGATCGCCCATTTATTGTTTTCCACTACGTAGATAATCGGCAATTTCCATAAAGCTGCCATATTCAAGCACTCGAAAAACTGTCCGTTATTGCTAGCACCGTCACCAAAGAAACAAACGCTTACGCCATCGGAATTAGCATCGCCCATTGCTTCTCTTCGATATTTGCTCTGGAAAGCCGCACCCGTTGCCACGGGAATACCTTCTGCAACAAAAGCATATCCGCCCAAAAGACCGTGTTCGGCTGAAAACATGTGCATCGAACCGCCTCGTCCTTTGCTACAACCCGTTGCCTTACCGAATAATTCTGCCATAACTTCACGAGCGGGTACGCCAGCACTGAGAGCGTGAACGTGATCGCGATACGTACTACAAACGTAATCTCCTTTCGCTCGTAGGGCTTTGACTATACCACTAGAAACTGCTTCTTGACCATTGTAGAGGTGGACGAAGCCAAACATTTTACCTCGATAGTACATTTCAGCACACTTATCTTCAAACAAGCGTCCTAAAACCATGTCTTCGTAAAGGATTAAGCCTTCTTCTTTGGTAATGACCACATCGGCAGAATTAAATTCTGGTAAAGTTCGTTCGGCAAACATAATCTCTGTAGTATCTTGACAAAAAGGGAAAATAGTTGTTTCGATCGTAACGGTTGAGTGAAAACTCGATTAAAACAGCAACAACAGTTTAAAACTAAACCGCTCGATTTGGGAACGAAAAAATTTTAATTTGTAAACTCGGAGTAAAACTCGTTTGGCTTAAAGAATAATTTGAGCTAGAATCTTGGCGAAATTTAGGCTGTTAGCAGAATAGCTCGATCGCTTGACAAAGCTAATCTGTCTTTCATCACTTACTCATATTCATTAACTCTGTTCTGGGGAAGCCGACCGTGCGAATTCCGCTTGATTATTACAGAATTTTAGGGGTAACCATTCAGGCAACGGATGAGCAATTAAATCAAGCTTATCACGACCGTGGCGCGCAATTACCGCGAAGAGAATATAGCGCAGAGGCGATCGAATCACGCAGAGATTCGATCGAAGAAGCCTATCAAATTCTCTCCAACCAAGAAAAGCGCGATCGCTACAATTCAGCATTTCTTGAAAAAACTTATCAAGCGAGGACGCAAGAATACGGTCGCCCGTTAATTCAGGAGAATGTCAAAGAAAGTGACACGGTTTACGATCGCACTCCATGGATTGATATTTTGCCAGAACAATTCGTTGGAGCGCTACTAATCTTACAAGATTTAGGAGAATACGAACTGGTTTTAAGATTGGGAATTGCCGAACTCAACAAGGGGGTAGATTTACTCGAATTAAATAATCGCGACGAGCCAGAAGCTTTCAAGCGCTCCGATATTATTCTTACCCTTGCTCTTGCTTATCTAGAAATAGGTCGAGAACAATGGCAGCAACAAGAATATCAAAATGCGGCTATATCGGGGCAAATGGGTTTAGATTTGTTGCTTGAAGAAGGTTTGTTTCCTAGCGTACGCGACGAAATTCAAGTCGATCTCGCCAAATTACGTCCATATCGAATTTTGACCCTGCTTTCTATTTATCCAGGAGAAAATTCTCAAAGAGAGCAAGGTTTGCAGCTACTTCGGGACATGCTGCAAGCTAGAGGTGGAATCGATGGTAAATACGATGACGGTTCTGGTTTGGATATCGATCGCTTTTTGCGTTTTATTCAACAGGTTAGACAACAGTTAACTACTTTAGAACAGCAACAACTCTTTGAAGTCGAAGCAGATCGCCCCTCTGCGGTGGCTACTTATTTGATAGTTTATACGCTTTTGGCTCGCGGTTTTGCCGAACGCCAACCCGCCTTAATTGTTAATGCTAAAGAATTGCTTGCCCTTTTGAGTAAGCGACAAGATGTTTATTTAGAGCGAGCTGTCTGTGCGTTACTTTTGGGTCAAACGGATGAAGCAAGCGAGGTTTTGACAATGAGTCAAGACATTGAACCGCTCGAATACATTCGCCAAAATTCTCAAGGCGCTCCCGATTTGTTACCAGGATTGTGCTTGTATGGGGAACACTGGTTGCAAACGGAAGTATTGACTCAGTTTCGCGATCTAGCTAATCGTCGAGATTCTTTAAAAGAATATTTTGCTGATGCCAATGTTCAACATTATTTAGAACGACTGCCTTTGCATCTTGAGGAAATCGCCACAGCAAAAACTACAACCACCAAAGAACAGCGATTCTCCGAAGGAGACAAGGCGGGATTTAATGATGAAACCTCAGAAAAGTTTACCCCCATTCGAGGGCAAGCCCGCCGTGCAAAGCTTTCGCAGCAAATAATTTCAAACGTGGTCGAGCATTTAACGATGGAGAATCGCGGACTCGAACAAACTCGATCGAGCCATAAAATTGTTAAACCGATTCACAGTACGATGACAACGCTCGAAAAACCGATGCGATCGACACATTCTACTGCGCCAAAGGAAAATAAAAAAATTTCTTACTTGTTCGATAATAATGCTGTGGTTGGTAATCCCAACCCAAATCGAGTAAATAGACCGAGAAAAAAAGCATCGACTTTGTTGATTCTTTCAAAAATCGGGCAAAAGGCGGTGCAAAAATTCATTCAACCGTCGATCGACAAACACCAACCTTGGCAAAATCGATATTTATTAATCGTTCCCGCCGCGATCGCTTCTATGGGAATTGTCGGATTTTTATGCGCCCAAACACAATTCAAGCAAAATCCCACTCCTCAAATTAAAGAAGAACAAGTAAGTGTTCGTTTAGATATACCTCAAATTCATCTTCCTCCCAAACCAGCCCAAACTCCTCCTGTTAGTCTTCTCACCAAAGAAACAGCTCGTGAAGTCATTCAAGCTTGGTTGGCAAGTAAAGCACAAGCTTTTGGCTCGACACACAAAGTTGACCAATTAAAAACAATTTTGTTGCCACCATTACTTACTCAATGGCAAAAACGAGCCGAGGATGCCAAAAAAGCTAATACTCACATGCAATATCGACATTCGATAAGCGTGCGATCGGTACAAACTAACGAACAAAAACCAGACCTAGCCATAGTAGAAGCACAAATTAAAGAAATTGCCCGTAACTATCTAGCTGGTAAGCCAAATCAGGCTAATTCTTACGACGATACTTTAGTAGTTCGTTATGAATTGATTCGTCAACAGAATCGATGGATGATTAAAAATCTCAAAGTTGTTAAGTGAAAGAAGTTTATTTTTTCAAAGAGGATTGATTTGTGGATCGGCGTTCTAAAAATAATGTATCTCGTTCGCAACAGTTAAATAAAAAGACGAATAATCGAGTTAAATCTTCTGAAAGTAAAACTTCAAGCAAGCCAACTCGAAACACTCGAAGTAATGCACCTGGGAAAAAGAAAAACAATTCTGTTCGCAAAGATCGCCACAAAATAAATCTATCTCTTTGGTTTCGATCTTTGTTGAATACTATTGCGATCGGCAATCGCACAAAAAATCGCCAAGAGGTGAAAAGCGAGTCAGATTTGGTAATACCAGCTTGGCTGACAACAACTTTGACTCTAATGAATGTACCGATCGCTCTTTTGGGAGTTAGCGCGATCGCGGGAACAATGGGGGCGATCGTTAATTTTAGTAGCGTTTCTTCCACCAATGGCGATCGCAACGAGTCAGCCCAAGTTAGCAAAGCTTTCAATGGCGAAGAACAGAAAGAACTTGAGAAACTGCAACGAGATAATTTTATTCCCGAAACTTTGCAAAAACAAGAACTTTTACTTCTCAAGCAACAATTGCAAGCGATCGCGGTTAAATATCCCGAAATTAAAGGGAGTGTCTTTTGCGTCGAATTAGATAAAGGTTTGTTTGTCAATTGGGAAGGAGATGCACCTTTTGCTTCGGCTAGTACGATTAAGCTGCCGATTTTGCTTGCTTTGTTTCAGGATATCGACGCGGGCAAGGTTCGCCTGGACGAACGATTAACTATCAAACCCGAATTAATTGCTAGTGGTTCGGGTAGTATTCAATATGAAAAACCAGGCAGAGAATATACCATTTTAGAGATAGCTACTAAAATGATCGCCATCAGCGATAATACTGCCACTAACGTGCTGATCGAGCGATTGGGTGGCGCGTCGGCTTTGAATCAAAGATTTGTGGAATGGGGGTTGCAATCGACAGTAATCCGCAATATCTTGCCCGATTTAGAAGGAACTAATACCACTACTGCTAGAGATTTAAGTAATGTGCTGCTGACGATCGAACACGGCAAGTCAGTATCGTTAAAATCGCGCGATCGTATGTTATTAATTCTCAAACAAACTACGACTAATACTCTATTACCTCCAGGTTTAGAAAAAGGCTCGATCATTTTTCATAAAACTGGCGATATCGGTACTGTATTGGGAGATACGGGTATTGTGGATATGCTCAACGGCAATCGCTATGTCATTACTGTTTTAGCCAAACGCCCCCACAATTCTCCTAAAGGTAAATTCTTCATTCAAGAAATTTCTAAAGCTGTTTACGAGCAATTTAAATTATCTGCACCCAATCCTGTCTTACAAGAACAAAAAGATAATTTGCCTACTAATACTGAAAGTCAACCTGAAAATTTATCTAGATAAACAAGGCATAATTTACAAGTCAAAAGTTTTACTTTAGATTTGTTTTTGCCAAAATTACATCTAAAACTTTTAAATCTTCTTCAATAGAAGCAACAGCCGAGACGATCGAGGAATTAGAAGCTTGTTCGATTCGTCTAATTTCTTCGGCAATTACTTCCTGTCTTAGCTCATTCAATTCTTCATCGCTAAGTTCTTTTAAATTTCGTTTATCCCTTGCCATATTCTCGTACCATCTTTTTTAATTATCGAAAATTTGGGTTGAAAGCCGCGATCGCTTTTCATTCCCTAACCCCTATCCCCTATCCCCTTATAAAATCGCTTGCTTCAAACTGTGACAAAATTCGCCGATCGCGGCTAAACCTTCTTTAGGAGGATTTTCAGCCAAGCGCTTGACAAAGGCGCTACCAACGATAACGGCATCTGCACCCCATTCTTTAATCTGTCTGGCTTGTTGTGGTTCGGAAATACCAAAACCAACTCCGATCGGTTTATCGGTGACACCTCGTAAATTAGTTAATAATTTTTCCACTCTGGTAGCTACATTAGAACGCATTCCCGTTACACCAGTAACGCTAACTAAATAAATAAAACCTTGAGATTTTTGCGCGATCGCGCTTATTCTCTCCATTGGGCTGGTAGGCGCGACTAACAATGTAATATTGATGCCCATAGCTGAGGCTGGTTTTAACATCAATTCTGCTTCTTCTAAGGGCAGATCGGGAACTACCAAACCACTTACACCAGCTTCAATAACTTGTTTGAGAAAAGGTTCGATACCTCGATAGTGAATTGGATTATAGTAAGTAAATAGAACGATCGGTGCTTTAACTTCACTTTTAGCTTCCTTAACTATCTGCAAAACATCTTCAAGGCGAACTCCTTGTTGTAGCGCTCTAGTTGCAGCAGCTTGAATAGTTGGGCCATCCGCAAGAGGATCTGAATAAGGAACGCCTAATTCAATTAAATCGGCACCGTTGCTATCTAAAACTCGGATAGCTTTAGCAGTAGTTTCTAAATCGGGGTCACCTGCGGTAATAAAAGGAATTAGAGCGCACTCAGAACGTTCTTTTAAAGATTTAAAGCATTCAGAAATAGAAGTCATGCGATCGATTAATAATTATTAATTGTCAATTATTAATTATCAGCGATCGGCGATCGATTACTAGTTTTGAGTATCTGCAATACATATTCTCGCAACAATTACCTGAAAACGATCGGAATATGGCTATAAAATTACGAACATAAAATTGTTTTGATTGCTTTTGACATATGCCCGATTTTCACATTCAGCCAGATAGCGATATTCCTGCTTCTCGACAACTGTTCGATCAAATTCAATTCGCGATCGCATCAGGACAATATACTCCAGGACATCGTTTACCCAGTACCAGACAATTGGCTATGATGACGGGTTTGCATCGCAACACGATTAGCAAAGTGTATCGACAGCTCGAGGAAACTGGACTGATTGAGTCGATCGCGGGTTCGGGAATTTATGTCAAAGCCCAAGGTCATGAAGGTAATATTAAAACAAATTCTGGAACAAACAAACAAAATCCCGATCTCGATCGCCAGATTGAAGGATTTATTGACGGGTTGCTTTCTCAAGGTTTGAGTTTATCGCAAATCAAAGAGTTGTTTCTCTGGGAAGTTGACTGGCGTTTGCGTTGCAGTTCGAGTGTTTTAGTAACCGTCCCTCGTCTGGATTTGGGTGCGGGAGAACTTATGGTAAAGGAGTTAGAACAAGCTTTGGGCATTCCTGTCGAACTTGTCGCCATGGAAGAATTGGCAGGAGTGTTAGAAACAAGTGGTTCGGCAACGGTTGTAACAAGTCGTTATTTCATCGGACAAGCAGAGACGATCGCCGCACCTAAGTCAATACGAATTATCCCTGTAGATATCTACGATTACTCTCAAGAATTAGAAATCATTAAAAAATTGCCAAAAGCTAGTTGTTTGGGTGTTGTCAGTCTTAGTAATGGCATTATCCGAGTTGCTGAAATTTTGATCTATTCTCTTAGAGGCGACGAACTTTTAGTGATGACTACTCAAGCAAGCAATACTCGTAAAGTTGGTGCGATCGTGCGTACGGCACATACAATTATCAGCGATCGCGGCAGCTACAAGTTAGTCAAACAAGCTATTTTGGATGCCAGAGACGATCTGATTCGCGAACCCAAATTGCTATGTAGTGAAAATTACATTAATGAAAAATCGATTAACTTACTTAAACGAGAATTAGGATTGGAGAATTAACATAGTAAATCATAGTAAAGTCTACACAGATATTAAGTTTAAACAAGAGAGATTTACATTGTTATGGTACTCAATCGTCGTAATTTCCTGATTATCCTAGGTGCTGCAACAGGGACTGCTGCCCTCAATAATTTTGCTGGTAGCGCGATCGCTCAATCTAGTACAACTGGTGGCAATTCAAAACCAGAAACTTCGGGCGGTCAAAACGCACAAACGACTCCATCGACCGATCCCAAAGCGTTACCTTTTATGCTAGCGCCTCTTCCCTATGCTTATGATGCTCTCGAACCGCACATCGATGCGGAAACGATGAAAATTCATCACGATAGACATCATGCTACCTATGTAAAAAATCTCAACGAAGCGGTTAATAAATATCCGCAACTGAAAAATAGGAGCGTTGACAATTTAATTGCCAATCTCGACAGCATACCAGCAGAAGTACGTACTAAAATTCGTAATAATGGTGGCGGTCATTTGAATCATACAATGTTTTGGGAAATTATGGGCCCTAATGCTGGTGGCGAACCCAAGGGCGCGATCGCAGAGGCAATTCAGAAAGGCTTTGGTAGTTTTTCTTCTTTCCAAAACGAGTTTAACGAAGCAGGAAAAGCACGTTTTGGTAGCGGTTGGGCGTGGTTGGTTATGGATAAAAACAAACAGTTAAAAGTAACTAATACTGCTAACCAAGATAGTCCTTTAATGGAAGGTTTATTTCCAATTATGGGTAACGATGTCTGGGAACATGCTTATTATTTGAAATATCGCAACAAACGCGATGAATATCTCAAACAGTGGTGGAATGTTGTTAACTGGAATGAGGTAGAAAAGCGCTATCAACAAGCTACAACATAAGTAGTTTATAGTTCATCGTTCATAGTTCATTGGTAAGGATCTAATGAACTATGAATCAATTACAAAAATGCAAATTAATTACGATCGCCCGTGGGCGACAACCATTGAAGAAGCAAAAGCCATTCAATTAGAATTGCGATCGCAGGTAATAACTGAAGATCTTCTAGATACAGTAAATTATGTAGCTGGTGTAGATGTTGGCTTTGAAGATAACTATGCAATTAGTAAAGCAGCAGTCGCCGTCTTGAGTTTTCCAGAATTGCAATTAGTGGAAACGGCGATCGCTAAAATTCCAACTACTTTTCCTTACATTCCTGGTTTTCTCTCTTTTCGAGAAATTCCAGCTATTCTAAAAGCCCTAGAACAAATAAAAACAACTCCCGATCTTATTTTATGCGATGGACAGGGGTTAGCTCATCCGCGTCGTTTTGGCATTGCTTGTCATTTGGGTGTAATCTTAGACATGGCGACGATCGGCGCGGCTAAATCTTTATTAGTTGGTAAATACGAAGAATTAGCCCCCGATAAAGGTAATTGGCAACCATTAATTCATCGAGAAGAAACGGTTGGGGCGATCGTCAGGACACGTAGCAATGTTAAACCGATGTATGTTTCTGTCGGTCACAAACTCAGTTTAAAGAGCGCGATCGATTATGTGCTTCAATGCACGACTAAATACCGTTTGCCAGAGACAACGCGCTGGGCAGATAAATTGGCATCTCATTAGTTTTTTTCGCGATCTTTTAACCGATTCCTTGCGTAGCTGCTGTCCAAATCGTCCAACCGTCGATTAACAACAGAAATAAAGTAAACACAAACAGAATCAAATACATCCAAGGTTGGGCGAGAGGACGAATATCGGTAGTGTCGATATTTGTATTGGTTTCGACAATTTTCACCATGCGAGCGAATCCTACTACGCGCATGGGTAATAAATAAGCGCGATCGCCAGACTTACTGACAAAATAATAAACTAGTCCGCCTTGACCTGTTGTTCGCATTTTTAAATCTTTAATTTCCGTCCAAGCTAGCGACCATCCCTTACGAAAAAAACTTGGAACCCATCTAGGATAGGCGACTTGAATTTGTTTGCTATCTAGTATAACTCGTTCGCTCAAAGCACCATAAAGAGCGATCGCGCCGATCGCAATACCGATCCACAATAAAGATGGGGGAATGCCAACTGAAGAGACTTTGGCTAAAAAAGGTAAAGGTACGACTAGAGAAATGTACAGACTAAACAGAGTAATGCGAATGATGGGAGAAATGCGAAATACGGCAGGAGAATTTGTTTGAGTGTTAGCTGACATGGCGATCGCTGTTGTGTTTTTAAAAATTTTTCGGGTATCGATTCCCCGTCTAATTTAATGTAGAGACGCGACATGTCGCGTCTCTACAATGGCATTACGACTTCGATTAACGCTCTTTCTCTTGTTCGATCGCAGTTGCATCCGATTTAGTCAATCGATCGTTATTAGACGCGGCGATCGCTTTTGGCGGTAATTCATAGCTATCGAACGTAGCTGTTGTCATTTGGCTGTTTACTTGTCTCATCAAACTTGCCATTTCTAAAGCATTAAGAGCGTAATTCCAGCCCAAATTGCTTTTAATTCCCGCTCTTTCTAAAGCTTGTTGCATATTTTCGGTGGTTAAAACCCCAAAAATAACTGGTACTTCTGCTTGAAGGCTAACATTGGCAATTCCTTTAGCAGCCTCGCCAGCGACCAAATCGAAATGAGGAGTTTGTCCGCGAATAATCGCACCCAGACAGATTATGGCATCGTATTTTCCCGATTTAGCGGCTTTACTGGCAACTAAAGGAATTTCAAAACATCCAGGAATCCAAATATAATCTACTTGATTTTCCAGATCGATACCGTGACGTTTTAGACAATCTTGACATCCTGACAAAAGTTTTTCGGTTACCAAATCGTTAAAACGACTGATGACGATCGCAAAACGAAATAAGGATGAATCTTGAGCAAAAGTCCCTTCAAAAACTGTCATGATTGCTTAAAAAGTATTGTGTGACGAAAACACAGCGATCGGAAATTAGTTATACTTGCGTATCGCCAATCCCCGATCGTTCGTTTCTTTATTAAACAACGAAAAAGTTTAAAACAGCGACCAGAACAACCAATACTAGCCAAATGCCAGAACCAACAAAAATTAGAGACTTAGATTGATCCCAATTTTGAGGTGAAGCATAAGCGACGGGAACGCCGATAACCATCAGAAACGAAAATAAAACTAAGGCAGTAAGCGCAAATTGAAATATAATTGTCATTTTTTAGTTCTCCCAAGACAGCAAATAATTTCGATAAATCGATTTGAATTTGCTTATTTTAAAATTTTCCAACAATAGTACGCTACCAAAAATTGACCCCTTCTGAGAAATATTCTTTTGCTATCTGTCAGTTGGTAAGAGTCAACCCTTGACGCTCCCCACGTTCTGCACACTTCAACGTGGGGATTCTTGATTCATCGGAACGCGCTCAGTAGTGGATTTTTTACGTCCGCTACCTAGCTCTGTGGTAGGGACTTCTCGCTCACAAAGTTAATTCATCTACTCCAATGAAATGCTGAGTACTCTATTTTTCAGCACTCAGCAATATTTGCTGCATTAATGGTTATTGCGCGCTATTTGTTGTGTTCTTCCTAAATTGAATTAGCTCAATTGAGAAATTGCCCCTTTATCCATTTGAGCGATCGCCAAGTTTGTAGGGGCAAGGCACTGCCTTGCCCCTACTTAGTTCTGTATAATATTTTGGAAGCATAAATAATCTTTATTATGTATTTTTTTAGAATATTGACAGTACTAATCGTAGGGATTAGTACTGTTAGTTTTAATGTGGCTGGATACACCCTAAAGCAAGATTCAAAAGCTAATGCACAAATACCTGCTGACGAATCTACCAAACCAGTTTCCACTCCTACGATCGTAGCTCAAGACAATCCAGGTGATGTTCCATACGTTCCCACACCGATGCCCGTGGTGAAAGCAATGCTGGAACTAGCCCAAGTTAATAAAGACGACTTATTGTATGACCTTGGTAGTGGTGATGGCAGAATTCCCATTACTGCCGCACAAAAATATGGTACGCGAAGTATTGGGATAGATATCGATCCAGAAATGATTGAAGAGGCTAACGCCAAAGCTCAACGAGAGAGAGTAAGCGATCGAGTCAAATTTGTCGAGCAAGACTTGTTCGATACTAACTTAAAAGATGCAACGGTAGTTACGCTCTACCTTTTACCTTCGGTTAACTCGCAACTTCGTCCTAAACTTTTGCGAGAACTTAGACCTGGTACTCGTATAGTTTCCCACTCGTTCGACATGGGCGACTGGAAGCCAGAACGTACTGTTCGAGTAAATGGTAGCAGCATTTATTTGTGGGTTGTTCCTCAAAGTTAGTGAAGCAATAGCAGCAAAAGTTTGTATTGTTGCTATTGCTCGATCGCGATAATTTTACTTCAAATCAGAAATTGCCCCTTTAGCCATTTGAGCGATCGCGCGATCGGTTGCTTTGGGTAAGTGATAGTATGTTCCTCCTGCTTGTTTGGCTAATTCTTTAGCAAAACCAGTCGAAACAAATTTACTTTCGGTATCGATTACCAGTAACTTTATTTTTAAAGCGCAAATTTTTGAGGCAATATCTAATAATTCCTTTTTGATGTCGGGTTTTTCTCCTTCTTGTTGCGGTTCGCCTAAAGAACGAGATAAAGAAATATTTCCCCGTCCGTCTGTAATTGCCACAATTATTACTTGTCCGATATCGCCAGACATTTGGGCGTTCATTCCCACATGTACCGCTTGAGTTAAACCGTGCGCTAGAGGAGATCCGCCACCACAGGGCAATTTTTCCAAACGACCCCTTGCTAGGGCGATCGAGCGTGTTGGAGGTAAAAGTACGTCGGCACGTTCGCCACGGAAGGGAATTAAGGCGACTTGGTCGCGATTTTCATAGGCTTCAGTTAATAAGCGCATCACTGCACCTTTAGCAGATTGCATTCTATTGAGTGCCATCGAACCCGAAGCATCGACCACGAACACGATTAGAGAACCTGCTTTTCTCGCCAGTCTTTTTGCCCGTATATCGCCACCTTCGACAATTACCTTGCGATCGGGGTTACGCAACCTTCTGGCTTTTTGATAGGGTGCGGCGGCGCGCAGAGTGGCATCTACGGCGATGCGGCGAACTTTTCCTCTCGGTAAAACTGGTTTGATATAACGTCCGCGATCGTCAGAAAAAATCGTGCTGCGTTGACCGGATTTGCCTTGACGCTGTGCCAATTGGGAAAAATAAAGAACGCTGGGGTCGAGAATTACTCCTTCTATATCGAAGACGAATTCTTCGGGAATGCCTGGGGGTTCTTGTTCTGGTTCTTCGTTTTCTTTTTCTTCTTCTTCTTCTTCCTGTTCCTGTTGATTGTCTTCGGGAGGTTGTTCTTGGGGTGGTGGTGGCGGTGGTGGGGGCTGGGGTGCGTCTTCTGGTGGCGTTTGGATAATGGTCGATCGCGGGACGATAACTAGTTCTACTGCTTTTCTCAAGTCATCGGCGGAAACGTTGTTACGTCCTTCTAAAGCTGCTACCGCCCTTGCTACACGCATGGCGAACAGTTCGGCGCGATGTCCCTGTACGCCGCCGCGAATTGCTTCTTCGACTAAGTATTTAATTTGGTCGCGATTAATTTTGACATCTTTCAACCATTCTCTTGCCAGAATAATTTCCGTTTTCAGGTCGTCGATTTCGCTATCGTAATGGTTGATAAATTGTTGGGGCGAATTGGTGTATTCAAGAACGCGATCGATCGCCTCGACTCTTTGGTCTAATCCCAATACACCATCGGCAGAAAGCGCGATCGCGATTCGATCTAATAAGTGTTCGCGCAATACTCCTTCTTCTGGGTTGTATGTGGCAATCAACAGAGGTTGACAGGGATGTTGAAAGCTGATTCCTTCCCGTTCGATTTGATTGCGTCCATCGCTGAGAACGCTTAAAAGTTGGTTGGCGATTTGTTCGTCGAGAAGATTTATTTCATCGATATATAATACGCCTCGGTGTGCTTGTGCCAGCAATCCTGGTTGAAAGACGGGTTCGCCTTGCTGGATCGACTGTTCCACATCCACCGAACCCAAAAGTCTATCTTCGGTAACGCCTAAAGGAATTTGTACGAATGGTGCGGGAATAACTTCAGTGGGAAGATTATCTGTATTTTTA
Source organism: Xenococcaceae cyanobacterium (assembly GCA_051657945.1). GTDB lineage: Bacteria > Cyanobacteriota > Cyanobacteriia > Cyanobacteriales > Xenococcaceae > CAZJTL01. Next base: position 14,754 of record JBOFLQ010000209.1, read on the forward strand.
TATAGCGCTAGAGTTCGATCGTCCCAAGTATCCGGACGAGTCGGATCGCAGTTAAATTGAGAGTTTTGAATTATTTCGATCGGGGGTATAAGTGCGTGAATCGCTCTTGCCATAACCGATTTAGCAGTTCCGCGACGACCAGCGATCGCGACTCCTCCCAACCCTGGATCGACTGCTGCTAGTAGCAGTGCAAGTTTAATTGCTTCTTGTCCGACTACAGCAGTGAGAG
>JBOFLQ010000210.1:0-15827 GCA_051657945.1 Xenococcaceae cyanobacterium
AAGAACTATTGGCTGAGAAAATATCAGCACGTCGAAGCTGGGGGATGGTGGTGCAACGGCATCGATTTGTTGACGGGACAAGGATCTCAGTGGGGTTGCTTCAAACCAGATTCGCCCAGGTTAGACAAACACGTTCGCAAAATAGTCAAGTACGAAACTCCCCCAGAAGTTTCTACAGAAGTCTTTGCCCTCAAAGTGTCCCAACCCATTTGGGAAAAGATAGCCAATACCCATCGACTCACATTACCCGCGAACGGTAACGTTACATTCTGGGATTGGGTTAAAGCAAATCCCAGGCTGCCCATCGTGCTAACCGAAGGGGCAAAGAAAGCGGGGGCATTAATGACATCGGGTTACTGCGCGATCGCCCTTCCAGGAATCGACAACGGTAGCCGTAATGTCGATGGCAACAAGCAGTTAATTGCCCAGTTGAACGTTTTGGCTTGTCCGAATCGAGAATTTATCTTTGCTTTTGACAGCGATAAGAAATGGAACACCAAAAAACACGTCACGGCCGCCATTCTGAGAACGGGCAGGCTATTAATCGAACTCGATTGCTGGGCTTACGTTGTCGAGTGGAAACCCGACTTGGGCAAAGGGGCGGACGATCTGATCGTCTCTCAAGGAGAAGATTACTTTCACGCGCTTTTTGAAGCCAGGATTCGCCTGAGAGAGTATGAAGAACTAAAAAAGCAAAAATCTGAATATTTACCTACTGTGGAGCTTTTAGAGTTTATGGAAGGAGAATTTGAGGATCGCTTATCCTTTGACGAGTTGAGAAGCGAAATTTTGTTGGATGGCAAGCCAACAAAACTCGATAGCGAGTTGAAAAGCTGGTTTGCTAAAACCTATGGCTACCGTTGTAGCAAAGAAGATTTAGAATCGCATTTTGCATTTATCGCCAAGCAGAACAGCTTTAACCCCGTCAAGCAGTATCTAGAACAATGCCATAGCCATGCTACGCGCATTGACATAGACAATTTAGCTACTCGCTACTTTGGGAGCAATGACCCCCTCTACAATACATTCGTCAGGAAGTGGCTAATCGGGGCTGTAGCGCGTGCGGCCGTCCCTGGATGTCAAATGGATTATGCTCTGGTTTTACTGGGCAAGCAGGGGCAGTTTAAAAGCCATTTCTTTCGCGCCCTGGGGGGAGAGTTCTTTGACGATTCCATCAAAGATATCCCCTCAGACGACGCGCATCTAACGCTCGATAGTTGCTGGATAGCCGAACTCGCCGAACTCGATCGCATTACCCGAAAGAAAGAAGCGGCCGATGTCAAACACTTCATCACCCAACGCCAACCCCGATTTCGCAAGAGATACGATCGTGAAGTCTCCGAACATCCTCGCCGTACCGTCATCTGTGGCTCTGTGAATAAAGATGAATTCCTCATCGATGAAACGGGCAATCGACGCTTTTGGGTCATCCCAGTTTCCCTGGACGTGCATCGAATCGACATCGCCCAATTAAAAGCCGAACGTAATGGGATTTGGGCATCAGCCATCGATGCTTACTTAGCTGGGGAACTGCCCATGCTCGACGACGAGAGCGAGTTGCTTTCAGAAGAGAATAACAAGCGCTTTGAGGTACACGATGAATGGGAATCTGATATCGAGAGTTATTTGGAAGAACGCGAGGAAATTAGCGTTGGCGAGATTCTTTCTCTGGTTTTTGATATAGAGCCTGCCAAGCAGGATAAACAGTTGCAAATGAGAGCAACCAACGTTTTGACAAAGCTTGGATGGAAAAAACTAGGGCAAAGAGAGCGCCAGGGTAAGAAAAAAGTTTTGTGGGTTAAGCAAAACTTATCAAAAAACGAGAATCAATCAGACGGCGTAACCCCCCCTATTTCCCCCACATATAGAAAAGGTGTAGGGGGTGTAGGGGGTGTAGGGGGGGTTAACGGTACAAACGAACTATCTCGCGTCGAAAATGGTCATCAAAAAAATGTTCATCATGATACAAAGGCTCCTACCCCCCCTACACCTTTAAAAAACGATCCACTCGATGAAATCCTTACGTGGAGGGAGAATCAAAATACACCCCCTACACCCCCTACACCTTTTTCTTATATAGGGGAAATAACCCCAGTTTCGCAGACTTATAAGAATAGCGGCAATTCATCAGAAAACGTAATCAATCAAAATTCAGCAGAAAAAAATGAAGGTGTAGGGGTTGGCGATCGCGTTCGTTACGTTGGCAATAACTGGAACCTATTGCAAATCGTTCGACACAAATCGTTTATGGAGGTTGTGGAGGTTCGAGGGGAAAACGCGATCGTTCTTGCCGATGGGTGGGGCGACCGAACTCAAACCATTTCAGTCAAAGATTTGGAGAAGGTTGATAGAAAAGAGGAAAAACAATGACAGATTATCTCAATCCTTTCGATAAAAAGCTGGATTTACATAAAAATGACATTCCTTGGAATGTTAGGGACGAATTAGTTTGGGTTCACGACACGCTAGATCTGTGCTGGGCATCAGCAAAAACAATTTTTGGGGAGAATGTAACGCCTGAAATAGCTTTAGCAATTTACGATCGCGTTGTTTCCAGAATTCAAGAATCAGAAGACAGTATCGACCAAAAAATCGAGAAACTTCTCGATGAAAGAGGATATTCAACAATTAACGGCGATGTAGAGGATTAAGATATGGAAATTACCTTGACCGCAAAACAGAAAAAAGCGCTCAAGAAGATACAAACCTTTCTCAAGAGCAATACTCGTTGGTTTCGGCTTACGGGCTACGCGGGTACGGGCAAAAGCTTCCTCATGTGTCAGTTGATGAAGTTCCTCGTTAAGGAGAAGGTTAACTTCATTGCCGCTTCTCCCACCAATAAAGCCTCTAAGAATTTGGAGCGGCTAGCAAGAGAAGTAGGCTTGTCGATCGACTGCACGACGATCGCGAGATTGTTAGGGCAGTTGCCCGTACTGAACGAGGAAACGGGCAAGGAAGTTTTCCAATGCGAAAGAGACGATGCTTTAGAGCATTACGAGGTCGTAATTATCGATGAGTTTTCCATGATTTCTGAAGAAAATTTTTACGAGTTAATGGAAGCGGCTGTAACCTCGCCAAAGAAAACCAAGCTGATTTTTGTTGGCGATGCGGCTCAGTTGCCCCCAGTGGGAGAGAAAATTTCTATTGTTGCCACTCAACATTTTCCAGATAGAAATTGCGAGGTTTTAACGCAAGTCGTTCGTTACGATGGGGCGATCGCACTAGCAGCCGAACAAATCAGAAGCATCGATCGCTATAACCATCAGCTTTACCCGTTCGAGACGAGTAACGATGGAACGATTGTTTGTCTGCCCCGTTCTAAATGGCTCGAACTGGCAGGCGATCGCTTTAAAGAAGCGCAGTATGAAAAGAATCCCGATCATTGTCGAATTCTCGTTTGGAGAAATCGCATTGCCGATGAGTTGAATAACTGGGTAAGAGAACAGTTATGGGGAACCGATCCATCGGCTTATGTTATTGGCGATCGCTTAATTGCCAGAAAACCCGTTTTCAGATTAGCGATGACGAAAGCAGACAGAAAACCAGAATGGGCGATCGCGATTAACAATTCTGAGGAAATGGAAGTTGTTAAAGAAGCTTCTTTAAAATCGGCTTACGGTTACGACTATTGGGAAGTCCCCGTTCAGAGCGAAACGGGGTTCAAAATCGATTTAAGAATTTTACTTCCAGAAAGCGAGAAGAAAAAACAAGAGCAGTTAAAAAAGTATCGAGAAACAAAACAGTGGTTTCAATTAATGAAGCTTGATAAGAATTATGATTCTTGTCCGTTTGCCCATGCTTTAACCGTCCATAAAGCGCAAGGTTCGAGTATCAATCATGTTTTTCTGGATATTAGAGATATCAAGGAATGTCCCGATCTTCAAAAGATGCTTTATACGGCTCTAACCAGAGCAAAACTTAGAGTTTATATCCCTACAGAAAATGACTGCTAAAATTCGTTTGACCAATCCCGATCCGCTACGGAAAATAAAAATCTGTCTTCAAAAAAAACATGGCAAGCAAGGCCCAACAATGCAAGACATAGTTGATGTTGCTTTGTATCGGTTTATTTGTGACTGGGAAGATCCTTGTAAAAAAGAACAATTAAGAATTCAATTGTTAGGAAGTAGAGCAATGAGTCTAGCTCGTATGGGAAAGAAAAAATGACTTCACGCAGCCGCGTGAAGCCATGTGAGGCGATCGCTATCCGTTACGTTCAAAAAAGTTACGATATTCAATCAAACTTTTTTGTAGCTCGAAGTAATGTTCGGGTGAAGGATCTTCGATAAAATCGGCTAGCTCTTCTTGTATATCAGAAGCAAGCGCGATCGCAGTATCTAGCTCGTAATCATCGTTATATGGATCTTTCTTTGACTTTTGCTCAAAGTAATAGTCTTTATGGTCTAGAACGGATTTTCCAAAATATTCCAACCCGTTTGGGCCTTCCGCTAGAAGGATAATTTCTGAAAGCCAATGACTGAGATTGGCAATGTTTTGTGAGGCAGTTCGGATCTCACTCATTTTTTCTCTCCTATCCAATCGATTGAACCAATTAAGTTTCTAACTTCCTTGAGAGTTGCGATCGCGCTTCTCAATTTCTGAAACTCAGTTTGGTAATGGAAATGTGGAGTATATTGCTCGTGTTCCGCTAGTTGGTTAGCAAAAACTTGCTGGTTATCTTCTAAGCGATCTATTAGGCTGTTGATGTCGAATTGGATATCGGCTGGTTTGTGGTATTTCATGTGTGTGTAATAATTTCTTTGGGTGGTTTATGAGGCAAGCTCTCACCCTCGCCTCATACGATCGGCTACTTAAAACTAACTGGGGACTGTTGGAACTGCTCATATGCTTCTAGCAGTCCCCAATATTCTTTTTGAACTTGTTCTGTCCAGTTGCCTTGATTGGCTTGCTTAAACTGCAAAATCCGCTCGTATAAGCTTGCAGCCCCTTCTGATTCCGGTTCAGCTAATGACTTTTGAATAAAAGCCTCCGCTTCTAAAAAGGTTTTAAAGTAAAGTCGAGGTGCATCTCCCCAGTCCAACAAATCGGGGTTGTTGTCAGTTCGATAAACTCGATAGGTTTTGTCTACAGGCAACCGTTTGGTATCGGCGGCTGGATCTCGAACTATGACATAGCGATCGTTGTGAGCAATATACTCAAACGCCGCTTCTATCAGATGCTCTATCATTGGTTGGCTTATATCCCCTTCAAAGTAATCAGAAAGTCCGTTCTCATAGTCAATTTCTACCGTATAGCCTTTTAATAGCTCATCAACTTCATCATCAGAGAGCCAATTACAGATGCGATCGACATCTGTGCTGTCTTGAATGTAAAGATCTTTTCCGGTAGATAACCGCTTAATGGTCAAGTGACCGTAACGGTTTAGCTCTAATGTGTAAATCGGTTTCATACTGCCTCTTAAGTTGTCAAGGTACTATTAGCATTAAAACTAATGTTAGATTGATTATGGCTTTAGTAACTTTACTTGTCAAGGTAAAACTAATGCTAATTTATTTTTACCTGTAACATTACTTGTCGAGGTAATAGTCATGCGATAGAGTAATGGTAAAGCTATAGTTAAAAGTAATGAAAAAGCCTAATAATATAACAATCAGTCTCCCTCAAAGACTTTTGGAAAAGCTAGAAGCTTTGACTCAAGACAACGAGACAATTGGACAGTGTGCTAAACGATTGATTGTTTCCCTCTTGGAAGGCTCTCAGACTCTAGAAGTCCCAGACGATCTACAACAGTCCTTAAGCGAGATATTTACTAGGTTGGAAAAGCTAGAGGGGAAAGAAGGGGTTGAAAATCGCGATCGCTTAGAAGCAAGAATCAACCAACTGGAAACGCGGCTAGAAGCGATCGCCCTAACTGATACCGATCTGCTAGAACGGCTAGAGGCGAGATTTAAATCAATCGAACATTGGTTAGAAGGCTTAACCGATAAGGTAGGCAAGCGAACTGAGGAGCGATCGGAACCCCAATTGAGTGCAGCCCCCCAAGACGATCGCGATCCTCCGTCGGCTAGCGAAATGTTTCTTGTTTGCGAGGTCAACTCAAGCAAAGCGATTATTTGGTATTGGGGGGAAAAGGATTGGACTAAGGATCGAAATGAAGCCAAAATCTATTCGTCTGAAGCATCGGCTAAAAAAGCCGTCAACAATCTTAAAAAGAAAGTTCCTGATTCTGATATTCGATGGAACAGCTTAGAGCGAATATTGGCAATAGAATCGCGCTAGTTATTTTATGAAGAGGTGTAGCAATTTGCTACACCTAATTGTTTAAATATCGGGAAGTGAAGCTACATTAGAATTCGTGGCTAAATAATGTTCTTCTATTACTTTGATTGAAGTTCCGCAAATTTTAGCTATTTGATGTAATTTTAAGTCTGAATGATTAGCCATAATTGTAATAAAAGTATGGCGAGTTTGATAGGGTTTACGATATTTAATCCCCAATTTTTCAAGGATGTACTTATAAGCCCCCGTTCTGAAGGTGTGATGGTTTATATTCTCGAAAATCCTTTGTTCGAGGTCAGTGGGATTGAGCATTCTCTTTCGATTCAAGAGTAAATTGTAAACGCGATCGCTAAGAGGCGTTTGTCGTTTTTTCTGAGTTTTTAATCCTCTCTTTTGGGTAATGCGTTTCATGTTTCCATTGGTGGCTAAAACTCTTGCTTCTTGAAAGGTTATAATCTTCTTGGCAAAGTCAATATGACTCCATTTCAACCCTAGAACCTCGCTGGTTCTAGCTCCTGTAAAGAAACTGAATTCTATATAATCTGCATATTGGGAATGAGTTCCTTTGTAGCGTTCAAAGCGTCCTGTTTTGAACGCCTCTATAATCAAATCTCTTTCAGCGATCGTAAAAGGATTAATATCGGATTCATCATCATTTTTTTTCTTTGTTGTCAATGTCTGGATAAAACTAGGTAAAGGATTTTCTTTGACTAACCCCCTTCGTTTTCCCCACGTCAAACAAGCGGAAAATTGCTTTAGATAACGCTTAGTTTGTTTGATAGTGGTAATTTCCATCAAATAGTTGATAAGGATGTTTAAATCGTCTCCTAAATAAATTTCAGGGCAGTTTTCAACAACACGAGTTGCTTCCTTAATATCGTTCTCTATGTATGAAGCCTCCCACCCTTCTTGCTTGGCTTTTTTATAATCAGTCCAAAGCGATTTGAGAGAGGAGCGAACAAATTCCCCTTTGACAACCTTGGGTCTAAGAGATTCTTCGTATCTAAATAATCCTTGCCAGTCGCTTGCCTCAATCAAGGCTTGAATATTTTCTAGATGCTGTAATGCCTTAACCGTACTGTCGCGGCTATCGGCAACTAAAAAGAGAGGAATTCGCTTTCTAGACTTGCCATAAATTTCTTTTGATACGTCAACAGAGAGATTAACCGCGTAGGTATTTTTATCAGTTTTATACAGATTGGCTTTTCCCTTGCGGGTTTTTATTTCGTACATAAGATTGTCAGAAAGTCATATTAGCGTTCTAATGTACGCCAAATGTACGCTTAGGGGCAAGAGTACAAAGTATAAAATGAATAAATATATTTATTTAAAAGAGTTGTAGGTGATGATTGCTTTAGACTTGAAATCGAGAAACCGGAAACGGTTCAGGGGTTCAAATCCCTTCCTCTCCGTAATTTTCAGCCATTTGTACTCGAAATGTACGCGACCTTTTTAGGCGTACATAAATTTAAATTGACTTTTGGCTAAAAATTCTTTTTACTAGCACTCGAACATGATACAGATAAGCGCTAACCACTAAAAATGCGATCGTTAATATTTGACCTTCTCGATCTGATAGCGGGTAAGGGGGGTTAAAGTCATGCCATGCTAGAAACCCCAGAACAGGAATTGCGATCGCGATTATGCCAACAATCCACATCCATAACCCCTCAACCCAGCTTTTCGGACTGGGAATCCACTTTGGTAGTTTACGAGGTGGTTCACCCCATAAGAACTGGTAAATATGCCCCAAGATGAAAATAGGCACGATACAGCCTACGATCGCGAACCACGTCAAAAACTGCCAACCCGATCTTTCACTAAAAATTACTAAAGCGTATAAGGTAGACTTGCCAAACAGCCTAAAGAAAATCGTCAGTGGAATTAAAGAAACGGTAAGAATTAACGCTTTTAGCCAACAACTAGGAAATGGAAAATAAAGGGGGTAGCGCATAAGTGTCTCAAAACTTTCATCACCTTTAGTTTCCCTAAATGTTGTCTGAAATTTAATCGTAAATATACTGAAGTTGTAATCTTTACAAGTAGTCTCTCTCAGTAAATACTATGACTCGTTTTTAATCACAAGATTTTAACCGTCTGATTTCAAAATAAACTTTTCCATCAGAAGCGATTTTCCATTTGTAAATATGGGTTTCATAACCGAATCTCGGATATCTCTTAAAATAATCTTTTGCTTTTTCTCTCGCTTGTTCGAGAGGTAAATTAAAAGTATCTATTATCCATATACTCATCTATTATTCCCTCTCCCTTGGTATCAATTGACCTAAATATCCCCCCAATCCTACCTTGCACAAATCAGCGAATTGATCGCGATATCCTTCATCTACTACTGCTAAGTAAATACTTCCTCCTAACAATGAAAGAATAACAATCGAACGAACGCTAAATCTATTTAGAAAGTCTTTCATTGAACCACAACAAATGCCAAAAAACAGCTTTAGCAACAGGATCTATTTTTTCTAACCCTATAAGTATTTTCTCTACAGAGTTCCATGTTACGCCGTCCATTTCTCCTTTAAGGAGTTTTCCTATTCTTGAACGATCGATTCCCGACACTTTAGAAACTTGATAATTACTAAGTTTCCAATCTGTCATCACCTTTTTTAAAGCGTTGCTTACTTTCATCCCCCATAACTCCATCTAGCGCGATAGGGACGATTATCGGCATGAGTAAACCCCCCTCTCGCTGACGATGCTAACCCCCCCTTCCAAATAGGATTGAGAGCGTTGTAAACAGTCATTGGTGGCATTCCTTTAACAGAAAAATCAACAGCATCCCCTACTAAATGTCTGCTATTACTTGCACCTCCTACCGCTCTATTAACAGCAGAAGGTCTAAACCAACTAGTAACTTTAATTGGTTTATTACCTAAGTGTTCTCTAATTACTTCCATCATTTGAGCGGCTCTAATAATGTTATTTACTACTTGAGTTGTTGGCGGAATTCTCGTTCCATTTTTGGTTGCTTCAGCCCAAGTAAAACTTCCATTAGTTAAAATTGACTGATTTAATCGAACGATTTTATTCTCTGGTAAAAAGAGAATTGGTTCGTCATTATCGCTTGAAATTGGATGAGTGTTTTTCTCTAAAGCTTCTAGCAAGTTTTTAGCTGTCATCTCTCCTAGTATCAAAGGATGCTCTAAGTAGTTATCTTCCTTAAACTTGCTGAAAGCTGACTTAGTTTTATTTCCAACAATTCCATCAATTTCGCCTTTGTAATATCCTGCATTCAAAAGAGCTTTTTGTATTTCTATAACAACTGCGCGATCGAGTTCTGTAATGTCTTTTTCGTCTTTCCAATTTTCTAAGATACTCATTGTAAAACCTCATTATTTATAATTGAATTTATTGCTCGTCATCGTAAAATGGAAAATTCCAATTGTGATTTCTATTTCCATGATTAATTATCCTAAACACTAACTTTTCTAGTTTAGAAAACTTTTTTCTGTCTTCTCTTAATTCTTCATCTATGTCTTTAAGTTTGAAGTACCAAAAAGCCATATTAAAGATTATGCCACTCAGTAAAAAAATAATACTTGATATATTATGGATGTCTCCAATATTCATGATAATTTTAACGGGGGTCTTGTTGTTTGTTCGAGAACAGATTCTAGAGTAGCTGTACTCTCTTTTATTCTTTCATCAATATCTCCAAGTGCTTCTAGTATTGCTTCTAATTCCTCTTCACTATCGTTAAATTTATTTTGTAAATCTAAATTTAAAGCAATCATAATAAGGTCTTCTAGATTATTAAAACTACTTTTTAAATTCCAATAATCAGTTAAGATATTATTAACTGTTTCTATTTCTACACCAATCATTTAATCTCCTTAAAATTATACTAATATGGTTTTTTTTATTAGCAGATCGACTAGAGACACACTTGGAATTGATACAATCGAGCGGAGTATCGTACTTTCATTACTTTTGCTTAGAAATGCTTGTACTTCAGAAAGTAAGAGCAGCAAATATTACAACGCAATTAAAATTTCAACTAATGTTAGGGGGTCGGGAGATACTTATCAGGCTACTTTTAATGCTACTGCAAAAATTCCTTATCAATCTAATTTGGCACTTTTAGAAGGGATGAATTTAATAAGGAATCTTAAAGAAATATCTGAGATTCGCGTTACTCCTCAATTCACTCCTCTTACGCCAATAAAAAATGCTCCTCCTTTACCAAACGAACCTAACTCACTCAATACTTTAGAACAATATTTAGTTTGGTCTAGTCAAATTTTAATTAATCGATTACTCCCTATTGTTAATGTAATCAAGATGAATTTTTTTGAAGATGACCCCACCGAACCGAGTTTAATTATTGAATGTAGCTTGCCGATTGATTGGGGTAAATATATGCTTACGAACAACCTAATTGAAGCTACAAAACTAATCGCAAATAATGACTCAAATCCAAATAACCCATCAAATGTTTTAATTGGAAATCAAGGTTTAATTAACAATTTAGCTTTAATTGGCAATTAAACTTTTGTAATTACCAGGATGATAAATCGCCCAATCATCGGGATTGTCAGGAGGAACTAACCAATCGCAATAAATTTCGGGATGGTGAAAAACAGGAATATTTAAACGTAAAAGAATACTTCTAATAATGCCGTCTTGAAAAGATAAAACCTCTTTGTTACTAATGTATTGATAGCGCGATTGTCTGTATTCGCGATCGAATAGGAAATTAGAATCTAAAATCTGCTTGACTGCCTCTCTCGAATATCCCTGACAACCTCCATGCACGGAATGTCCGGTCTTGCTGTAATTGAATCCAAACAATCCCGTAGTGGGTGGGTCGATGCTTAAAGGACGATTAATAACCGTGTCGGGGTCAATTTTAATTAACCAAGGAGTCTTCCCTTGACTTAAAAACCACTGCAAATATCGATTCGTCCACATTCCCCCAAATGAAGGAAGTTTAAGTCTTACATCGGGTATTAACTTGCATTGATAGCGTTCGGCGATCGCGCTATAGTTCCACCCGTCCCCATCTTGAAATAACGTACAAGGGGCAGTAGGATAAGCGTTTCTGAGCTTAATTAAACATTGCTCGATTTCTATCGAGCGATAAAGATTAATAACAAAGGTAAAATCAACCATAAGGATTAATAGGCGTTCCTGCAAATTCAAGTAAGTAAATAGTTATTAAGTCTCCTGATTTATTTGCATCAAAACAAATCAGATTTTTAAGGTAATTATTATCGGGATTTCGCGCTACAAAAGAGATTTGCATCGTAGGCGTGGGAGGAACAAGCGTTACAATTTGCTTTCTCCAGCTATTAGTCAAAATCCCTATGCGATCGCAAAAAGTATCTTGTTCTGCCAAAGGAAAACATTGAGGAGATTTGAACCATTGAATAACCTCGATTTCAGAATCTTTCACCTTAAAATTACCGCTATCTTGTACGTCTAAATTTATTTGCGTTCCAAGCGATCCTTCAATTTGAAGACCCCTTGCCCCACCAGAACATGACGAACAAACTTGAGAGTCAATCGTAAAATCTTGTACTGACAACCCAAAATTAGCAACCGGATATACAACCTGATAATCTTTTTGCGATGTACGACTCATTAACGTAATTTCTAACCGACAAACCTTATTAGCTTGTGCGAGTAGTTGCGAACCTTTACCCAAAAATACACCTTGTAAATTAGGCAGATTAATATCGCTTCCCGATGATAGCCTTTTAGTATAGACAAGCGTTGTATCGGGAGAGCCAATAACTTGATTGCATAAAACGATAGCATCGTGCTGTGCTTTATAAATAATAAGCGGGTCGAGATATTCAAGATTTGCTGAAATAGAGATAGCTGCCATAAAATTAATTTAATTTGCAACCGACAATCTTATTGTAAAGACATTATGCCTACCAACGTTCGCCGACAAATTCTTGATGCTTGGACTAAGGCTATTTCATATGCTTCCATCGGTTTTGTTTGGATGATGGAGGAACCAACAGCTAAAGCCGATGTAATTCCAAAGCCACCCGTTAAAACTCGCCCCAAACCACTACCACCTAGCCCCAAGCCGCCGCCAATTTCTCAACCGGATATCGTACAAAATTACGAAAACACTACAATCGTTCAAAACACTCAAAACAATCAAGTATTTATTACTAATAACTATAATTTTTCCCCCGTCCTTGCTCCTCAAGTTCAAAATCCTATTAGCATTCCACCTCGAAGACTCCCCAAGGAATCGGACGGACAAACGGCATTTAATACTCCTGCGGGAAAATCAATTGCTGTTAAAGAAGCATTAACAGAAAGAAGTTTTGGGAGACTGTTACATCGCCCTCTCAATCGCAAAAAATTAGAAATTCCCATCGTTCCTACTGCAAATATTAAAAAAGAATTTGAAGAAAAATCTAAAGCTGCATTAGAAAAGATTGCCGAATGGCTAACAACTCAAGAAACGGGCATTCCACCAGAAGACGACGATAAAAAATTTGAGTTTTGGGACACTGCTGCTTTGATTAGTGCAACTTCTATAAGGGGGTTTACGGGCGATATTGGCTTTTTATATGGGATGGAACCGTTGCATCTTCTGGCCCGCGAATGTATGCGATGCAGTCTTAATGCTTTTCAAGAAGTGTCGGGTTTAATTCCCATTGAATATGAGGTTATCGATTACGACCCCAAAACTGAAAATAAATATCAAGAAACCGAACAAGATTTCACTAATATTAGTTCGGGTTTATTAAGTAAAATTCATAAGATTTTAGGCGGGTCGCTTTGGGATAGCGAATCTATTTTAAAAGGCGAATTCTATTTGGAAGACAGCATTAGACTTGCTGGGTTCGAGCAGTACAAAGAAGATAAAAACGACGAATACAAACAAGACCCAAAACTTGCTGGAGAGGTTAGACCCGTTAACATTAGGCATTTACCCGATTTACTGGCTTATTCTGTTGCCACGCTCTATTACAGAGCGGGTTTTCACCGTTTTCCTGCTGAAGTCCCCGAAACTTTACTATCAGAAGACCCTACTAGCAAGAAAAAAGACGAAGTTATAAACATCTCCGATGCTCTACACTTCCAAGAATGGACGATTGAGCAATTAGATGCTTTAATGGGACAATTTCCCATTCAATTTAAATACAAAGATGTTGATGGCAAAGAACAGCAATTAAAGCTTAATAATCTAGCCGAAACTTTAGCTGAACTGGTAGGCTTATCAATCAGCATCGCTACCGATTCTGATACTTCAGTTGCTTTGGGTATTAAAACGCTAACTGAAGCCGTTAAAGGTTCTAATGCTTCAATCCTAGCCGCCGATTATGCCAAAGCTAACGCCGATTATTTGGGTTACAAAGGAGAACAGTTTGTTAGAGAGGTTCCCGTTTCTTTTACTCCTAATAAAGAATCATTAAGAGAGTTATTAAAGGATTCAACTTTAAAATTGGCTAGTTGGAAGTACGAAGGACAAGACGACTTACAAGAGCAAATTGGCAAATTATTAATCGTTTCTCAAATTGTCAAAGCTGCTCTTTTTCAACCGTTTAAACCCGATGGTAAATTAACTGGAGATGACATTAAAAAGCAAAAAGAAAAAGACAAGGAGGAAGCCGATAAACAATGGCAAGAATTTGTAACGCGTCTCAATAATCCCGCTGGTATTTTTCAAACAGATAATCCCAAGCCAGAAATTAAAGACCTTAACATCAAACCCAATCCATAACCTATGACTGAAATAACTTGGCAGCAACTACAAGAAAAAATCAATGTCCCAAACGCGATCGCGATTAGTAACGGACAAGTGGTTATTAACCCTTCTCTAGTAACGGGAGATCCTTATCCAGATTTGTCGAGTGGAGGAGTCATAGAATTTGTTTATAAACTGATGGGATTTTGCCAAAAAGCTCAAGCACAAATTAACAGCAATGCGACATCGGGAAATCGCTTAACCTCGTTTTCGGCAACCTCTTTCGGTTCGGTACAGGAAGGAACCGCTAAAACTACGGCTACAGCTACGCGCGGCGTTACCGTACAGCTATCGGTAGATGAATCGGAACCGTTAGGAATTAAAGGCTAATGCTGCTCAAACTCGCTCAAATTAGTAAAAGCGCTCTCAAAAGTCAGGTAGTTCGTAACCTCATTGGCGAACGAGCATTCGACGCGGCCGCCAGTCTTGCCCCTACCGGACAATCAGGGGGAGGGCTGTTAAGTAAAATTTTTAATGGCGCATTAAAGTTTGTCGGTTTTTTGCTTTCGGCCGCCTGTGGGTTTATTGCGTGGTCTGCTACTACATTAGTTGATATCGTAGTTGAAGCATATTTTGAGATTAAATATTTTGATTGGAATCAAACCGATAAAGACTTGGAAGCGGAAATTAAAGCTAGTAACATAGCCATTGTCGGAGCATTAGGAGGATTAACGGGGACGGGGTTAGTTTGGCTGACGGGAATTGCGGTAGCAGGAGGATTGACGGTTAAATTTCCCGTCTTAGCGGGACAAATAGCTTTACGACTAGCAGAAGAAGGGGGCGATGAAATACGGGGGGAATTAGTTAATTTGCTCACCACAACCCGTCAATCGATTATTAAAGGCTTAATTTTAGGCGGGTTGCTGACTTTGAGAAAGTTACGCTGGTTTGGGTTAGCACCCGTAACCCAAGAAAAACCGCCGTGGACAATTGCTGAAGCTATAGATAAATTAGTTGAAAAAATTCCTAACGATTATTTAGAGGCATTTGTTAGAGGCTTTCTCGACCGAGTAGAGGAATCCCTTATTGAAATGGGCTATGTTATTGCTTTTACTGTCGATGACTATTATGCTTCGCAACGCACGGCCGCTCAAGATTTACAGACGCGTACCCTTTCTATTACTCCAGATCGCTCGGTTCCCGATGAAAGATTTATCGTACAAGCCGATCAACCTGGCTTAATCCATACCGTTCAATCGGCATTAGTCAATCACAACCTCGTCCATAACCGCGATGTCGGTCAAATTGTCGGTCAAACTTATGATGATTGGTATAAATCCAAACCGTTTAGGCGATCGATGACCGTTTACTTCTTTGCTAAACCCAAACCCCCGTGGGTGATGCCCGATGGTAAGAGAGCGCAAAAAGCTGAAATAACCATCCCCGACCCAAAACCAGGGTTGAACTGGCAAGAAATCAAACTAGCTTGCAATCCTTATTTATGGGGGCCAATAATCGCCCAATGGGATTTAGATAACGGCCGATGTTTAAAAGTTTTTGCCGCTACTAAAGCGGAAGCTGTCAAGAAACTTAAGGAGATATTACCCCTAACCACAGCTAACCCCGTCAAGCCGATTTTTTTTGGAGAACCCGACGACGACACTACGCCGCCAGAACTCAAACGCAAACCGAGGCAAATGTATCCGGCTTATGCAAATTTAACCATCAGAGAATCGGTTCCAGGAACGGGTAACGCTTGGTTAGCCTATCAAAAGAACAAGGAAGCCAGTAAGACGAGGATCGAACTCTACCACGACGCAGAACCGCCCGATTTTATTCCCATCCCTGCATAACTTAACAATTATTTACATTCGGTTGTTTTTGAGTGTGCAAATTAGATTGTCATTTGTAC
>JBOFLQ010000211.1:0-28499 GCA_051657945.1 Xenococcaceae cyanobacterium
TCACTATAAAACTATTGCGCTCGGGGAATTGTTTTTTCACAAAAGCGTGAAGCGAAGCTATCTCGTAGAGAATCGCATTATTCTTTTCGATCGACTTGTTTCTATTTCTTCTATTACTGTCGTAGGTTAAGAATCTATATTGGAGTCGTTATGAGTTCACTATAAAACTATTGCGCTCGGGGAATTGTTTTTTCACAAAAGCGTGAAGCGAAGCTATCTCGTAGAGAATCGCATTATTCTTTTCGATCGACTTGTTTCTATTTCTTCTATTACTGGCGTAGGTTAAGAGTCTATATTGGAGTCGTTATGAGTTCGTTTTGATAACTATTGCGATATAGAAATAATGGTTTTTTGCTGCGATTGCGCGCAGCTTATCAATAGATCGAGACAAGAATTTTATCTTGTCGCTACGTAGCACATAAGAATAGATAGCCAAATTAAATATAGTTGCTAAAAATAAATTTAATTAATCGATTTGCTCACAAAGATCGAATATTTGTTGATTTTTATCAGTTGTTAATTTAAAGATGCCATTCTCAATAAAGTAGGTTAACTTAAAGTAGCAAAAATGCCATTAACTAAAAATACGGAGTTTAGCAGGGATTTGAGAGTATTAGCAATAAATTGCTCACACTCTTAAGAAAACTGAAACAACTTTGTATTTGCCGACTACTCAACGGTTGGCTTGATTAAACGTCAAGCTGCTACATATTCGAGAAATCAATTCGATCGGTTAGTCAATTTCAAACTAATCGTTTAGAATTAATAATTTTGTATTAGAGTAGTTCTGGTTTCATGAAAAGATAATCTGTTGCATGAAAAGGTCGAGGATCGCATATATATTTATATCGAACCGAAGCAAAAATTTACTGTTTTTTTATCTCTTATTATCCTGGTATTCCTAAAGCAGATCGAAAGATCGAGCCTAGTATGAGTAGAGTATGAGTGTAGTTTTAGAAGTTGGCGCTCAAGCAATTACAAGCGAAAACTTAGGTTCTCTGTTAGCCCAATATCAAATGTTGCCGCAGTTGGCGCGGGAAATTATTTTAGATCGAGCGATCGACGGAATCGAGTGTTCTGAAGAAGAACAAACCCTGGCACACAATCAATTCTGCCAACAATATCAGCTCAACACAGCAGCAGATATTCAAGACTGGTTGAGAAAACAAGGAATGACTTCAGAACAATTGGAGAAGTCAGTCGTCAGAAGACTCAAAATCGAAAGATTTAAAGAAGCTACTTGGAGCAACGAAATCGAAGCATATTTTCACAAGCGTAAGCCCCAACTAGATAGAGTCGTATATTCCTTAATTCGCACCGATAAAGCAGAAGTTGCTCAAGAACTGTATTTTCGCATTCAAGAGAAAGAAAATTCCTTTAACGAATTGGCGATGAAATACTCTCAAGGTTCTGAAGCACAGACAGGAGGATTGATAGGACCTGTCGAACTTAGCGCACCTCACCCCAAAATAGCTCAGATGCTGGCAAACAGCAAGCCTGGGCAGCTTTTCCCACCTACCCGCGTAGGCGATTGGTTGGTCATTGTCCGTCTGGATAATTATTTGTCTGCCGAATTCGACCAACCCATGCGGCAAAGATTGCTAGAGGAAATGTTTCGTAATTGGCTCAACGAAGAAATGAACGAAAATGTTTCCTTCTTTCCCGAAACAGTAATTAACAGAGCGTAACTTTTTATGAGTTATACGACTACAATCATCGAACAGTTTTTATCACTCGTACCGCTATTCAATCAACTGCCGCCAGATGCCATTAGCGATTTAACAGAGAAAATTCAGCCGTTGCGTTATCGCATGGGGCAAGTAATGCTGATGCGGGAGAAAATGCAATCGCACGTATCCATTCTCTGTGAAGGACAAGCGCGTTTGCTAGGTTACGATCCTCGTACCAAAATGCCGATCACGCTGAAATTAATAAATCCAGGCGAAATTATTGGTTGGGTAAATTTGGTTAGGGGAGTAGCTTGCGAGACAATTATGGCTTCTACGGAAGTCGTTTGTTTGACTTTGAGCAATGAAGATTTTTTAGAGTTACTCGAAAAATATCCCCAACTCAAACAAGAATTTAAAGATAAATTATCGGTTGTCGAGGTATTTGAGTTAGTTGGGTCTCAAGTTGAGAAACAAGCGCGAGCAGATCTCAATCTTAAAGATGTTACTCTTAAATGTCTCAACGAAGGAGAGTTGCACTATTTACCTCCTGGCAAACATAAATTAGGAACGGCGCTGACTCATAGTCTTGAAGATCGAGAGCGTCTTTGGTTGGTTAGCGGTGGCTCGATCGCCGATTTTCCGATCGGTTCTCGTTTGAGATTTGAGGAAGATATTCAGTATTTAGAAGTACAGGGAGAAAAACCAGCCCGTTTGGTGGGTTTTACTATGTCGAAGTGGTTGGAAGATTCCACCACAACTACAAGGGGTCGTTATAGCTCTGAAGCTGACTTAGATAGTCAGCTTCAAGAACTAGGCGATCGAGAACCACTTCGTCTCGAAAACGTTCCCTATGCTAAAGCTGATGACATTTTAAATTCAGGCAGCATAACTACAAGTAAAAAAGAGAAAGAAAGTCGCAAAGATTATCCTTTCATCCACGGCAGAACGCCTTTGGAGGCTGGTGTAGCTTGCTTTCAAATGCTCAGCAAATACTATAAAATGCCATTCCGCAAGGAAGTCATTCAGAGAGTTTTGAGCGAGCAGTTGCAGAGAACTGATAATTTATCTTTGCCTTTGTGCGGTGCTATTTCGGAATTGATGGGACTTAACGCTCAACTGGTTACAGTACCAGCCGAGGCGTTTACCCGATTGAAACCGCCTTTTTTGGTGCGCTGGCAAGATAGTTTAGCAATTGTTTATGAAGCGAGCGATCGCAATCTGGTTATCGCCGTCCCAGAATTAGGACTACTACGTCGCAAACCAGAAGAGTTTTTCCAAACTTGGGAAGATGAAGGTCAAGTTTTACTGCTGCAAACCACTAGGGAAACGCCTCAAGAGCGTTTTGGTTTGAGTTGGTTCATTCCTTCTGTCATCCAATATAAGCGCGTTTTAATTGAAGTATTTGTCGCTTCTTTCTTCGTGCAGTTATTTGCTTTGGCGAATCCTTTGATGATTCAAATCATCATCGACAAGGTGATTAGTCAAAATAGCGCCGATACGCTTGGTTATTTAATTGTTTTCTTGATTGTCATCAGCGTTTTTGAAGCAATGCTGACAACCTTGCGTACCTATTTATTTGTCGATACGACCAATCGTATCGATATGGCTTTAGGTTCGGAAATTATCGATCACCTCTTACGCTTGCCCCTACGCTATTTCGAACGCAGACCAGTAGGTGAAATTTCGACTCGAATCAACGAGTTAGAAAAGATTCGTCAGTTTCTGACGGGTACAGCTTTGACCGTAGTTTTAGACACTTTATTTTCTGTTGTCTATATCGTGGTCATGGTTTTCTATAGTTGGGTGCTGACGCTGGTGGCGCTGGGTATCATTCCCGTGTTTGTCGGACTGACTTTAATCTTCTCGCCGACAATTCGTAAAGAATTGAGGGTAAAAGCGGAACGTAACTCAGAAACGCAGTCTTATTTGGTAGAGATTATGACTGGCATTCAGACAGTCAAAGCTCAAAATATTGAATTGCGCGCACGCTGGCAATGGCAAGAACGTTACGCTCGTTATATTACTGCTGGTTTTAAAACCGTTATTACTTCGACCCTAGCTAGTTCTGCTAGTAGTTTTCTCAACAAACTTTCGGCTGCTTTAATTATTGGTGTGGGTGCTTATTTGGTTCTCGACCAACAATTATCTTTGGGTCAGTTAATCGCTTTCCGCATCATTTCTGGTTATGTAACTTCGCCAATTATGCGTCTGGCGCAACTATGGCAAAACTTTCAAGAAACGGCGCTATCTCTGGAACGTTTGGCCGATATTGTCGATCACCCCGAAGAAGCGGAACAGGATCGCGATAACATCCCCATGCCAGCTATTTCAGGAAAGGTTAAATACGAAAATATTTGCTTCCGTTTCAAAACTAGCGGCCCGTTGCAGTTGAATAATGTTAGTTTGGAGTTCGAACCAGGTACTTTTGTAGCCCTTGTTGGTGAAAGTGGTGCTGGTAAGAGTACGGTAACAAAGTTGCTTTCTCGACTCTACGAACCAGAAGGCGGTCGCATTCTAATCGATGGTTACGATATTTCTAAGGTAGAACTTTATTCTCTGCGCCGTCAGGTTGGGGTAGTTCCTCAAGAAACGCTGTTATTCGATGGAACTATTCAAGAAAACATTGCTTTAACCAACCCAGACGCAACTACAGAAGAAATTATCGCTGCTGCCCAAATTGCTGCGGCTCATGAGTTTATTATGACTCTGCCTAACGGTTACAATACTAGAGCAGGGGAGAGAGGTTCGGCGCTATCTGGCGGACAGAGACAGAGAATTGCGATCGCGCGATCGGTTCTGCAACAACCAGCTATGTTGGTTCTCGATGAAGCGACTAGCGCTCTCGATTACGCTACCGAACATGAAGTCTCACGTAACCTCAAAGAAGCTTTCCACGATCGCACCGTTTTCTTCATTACCCACCGCTTGGGAACGATTAAAAACGCCGATGTCATTGTCTTAATGGGTTCTGGTTCGGTTATCGAACAAGGTACTCATGAAGAATTAATGGCTCTTAGAGGTCGTTATTACTATCTCTACCAGCAACAAGAATCTTCTGTATAAAGTTGACAATTAAAAGTTAAAGAGGTAGAAGGGTGGGCGATCGTGTCCACCTTATTTTTTTTGAATTTTGTACTATCTAAAATCGACAAGCGATAAACAGTTTTACAATGAAAACAGTATGCAGTTACACGAATAATTATGGTTGCTTCTGGTGTTAGTTCCAATTCTCTGTTATCGATCGCCGGGCAAACTCGTCAAGCGGCGCGTCAATTAGCCCTACTTTCTACTGAAGATAGAAACGGCGCGATCGCGGCTATTGCCGATGCTTTGCAAAATTCAGGATCGGAGATTTTGGCAGCAAATGAAGCAGATTGTAAAGCGGCTGAAGCTGAGGGAATTTCTGGCGCTTTATACAAACGCTTGAAGCTAAGTCAAACAAAGCTGCAAGAAACTATTAACGGACTGCGAGATGTAACCAAATTAGACGATCCAGTCGGTACGGTACAAATTCATCGCGAATTGGATGAAGGTTTAATTCTCAAACGAGTTACTTGTCCTTTAGGGGTATTGGGGATTATTTTTGAAGCGCGTCCCGAAGCTTTGATTCAAATTACCAGTTTGGCAATTAAATCTGGTAACGGCGTAATTCTCAAAGGTGGCAAAGAAGCGATTCGATCTTGTCAGGCGTTAGTCAAAGTCATTCATCAAGCTTTGGCAAATACGAAAGTAAGTCCTCAAGCAGTGCAATTACTGACAACTAGAGAAGAAATTCAGGGTTTGTTGGGATTAGATGAATATGTAGATTTGATTATTCCCAGGGGTTCTAATTCTTTCGTGCGTTACGTCCAAGATAATACACGCATTCCCGTTTTAGGACATGCTGACGGAATTTGTCATCTTTATGTCGATCGCGCTGCCGATTTAGAAAAAGCAGTGTCCATCGCCGTTGATGCTAAAACTCATTACGTGGCTGCTTGTAACGCGATCGAAACTTTATTAGTTCATCAAGATATTGCTTCTGAGTTTTTACCTAAAGTAGCAACTGCTTTGTGTGCGTACAAGGTTGAATTATTGGGAGATGAAAAAACTCGTCAAATTATTGATGCGGGTACGGCGACAGATGCAGATTGGAGTACCGAGTATAGCGATTTAATTTTATCGATTAAAGTAGTTGAGAATTTAGAAGATGCGATCGCGCACATCAATACATATGGATCGAAACATACCGATGCGATCGTTACTGAAGATAATAACGCTGCATCAATTTTCTTGAATCTAGTCGATGCTGCGGGTGTTTATCATAACTGTTCGACCCGTTTTGCAGACGGTTTTCGCTACGGTTTTGGCGCAGAAGTTGGCATCAGTACCCAAAAAATGCCTCCTCGTGGCCCAGTTGGCTTAGAAGGTTTGGTAACTTATAAATATCAAGTAGTAGGAAACGGTCAGATTGCGGCTACTTATACGGGTGAAAATGCCAAATCTTTTACCCATAGAAATTTATAAGCGTTTATGAATAAGTAAAGGTTTGCCGTTTAACCCTGTGGCGATCGTATTACCAAATAAGCGATCGCCATCTTTTTTGTCAAGTATTTTTTACAAGCTGTTACGATTTAGTCTTTGTGTCTACTTTTTTATATCAACGAGAAATAAAGCTTGTAAGGTCATTTTTTAAAAATAGACACAATATTCCTGCAAATCTTCGTTGATAGCTTATCAAAACCCTTATAATTTCGTCAATAGTTAGAAAATTGTTGTCACGATTTTTGGTCATCACAGCGTATGAATTTATATTAAGCAAAAATTGGTATTTAAATATTAAAACTAAATGCCAAAAACCTAAAAGATAAACTTATCTAATTGACTTTTCGCTTGGATTAGTTAATCAGTAGCGACTGTTTTAAAAGTCAAGCGATGACACTTACCTACAAATGTACAAGGACAGATCTAGTAGGGTAGATTGAATCAAACTCAACGTCCAAATATTTCAGTGCGATCGCGTCTCTACGATCGATCTCGAACTAAACGACTGTCTTTTATATAAACAATGCGATCGATTATTGCTGTGGTGGTAACTTTGACAATAATAATGTCTGTCTGGTACTGGTGAATAAAAATTGAACTAGATTTTTTTGGGAAGCATGCTTCCCATTTTTTGAGAAACAATGTTTCTCATTTTTGGTGATAGCACTACAAGATAGACAATCGTATTAGCCAAAGATCGATCTCACAGATGGATCGCACAATGAGAAATTAATCATTCCGAAACATGAATAAATTAACGGATGAGTTGCGATCGCACTCAGCTTAACTCTGAATATTTTGTGC
The DNA here is from genome assembly GCA_051657945.1 of Xenococcaceae cyanobacterium. Lineage (GTDB taxonomy): Bacteria > Cyanobacteriota > Cyanobacteriia > Cyanobacteriales > Xenococcaceae > CAZJTL01. The sequence continues at coordinate 6,999 of JBOFLQ010000211.1, forward strand.
GTTAATTTTTTTGGCTTGATTGAGATATTCTAATAACTCAAACTCGTTAGCTGTTAGTTCGATCGCGCGTTTGTTTCGTGTGACTTGACGAGTAAGACGATTCAACTAGGAGAATATTTGTAGTCATAATTTCGCTCCCAGAATAGGTAACTGTAAGATAATAGTACTGCTTCGATCGCTTTTCTCTCGAATTTCTATTGCGCCTCCGATATTAGTTACCAAACGCTTTAACATGAATAAATTGACAGATGAGTTACGATCGCACTCGGTTCGATTTCGATCGATCTCAATAATTGCCATGCGATCGCATCAAGTTAATTGCAAATTGACTGACTTGTCTGTGGATGAATCTTGCAATGCATGTTTAATTGAATAATGAAGAATTTGCAGCAAGCGATCGCGATTGGAACAGATTTACCTAGAACAGCAGAATGCCCCCACCAGAACGGTACTCCGTTTGGTGGTGGGATGAATGCGAGTGAGACGAGGAGTCCCACCCCAGCCAAAACCGACAATCTTTAGATCTCGGACAGGCTGGGGTGGGCGACGAGACGAACAAACTCCTTGTTGTATCTTAGTATTTGCGCTATAATTATACCAAGTGTATCGACGTAAGAATGTTAGTATTTGAGTCAAAACTAGAAGGAATGCAGCAGCAGTTTGACGCTCTCGATGAGGCGATTCGGACTGCTAGATTCATTCGTAATAGCTGTCTTAAATACTGGCAAGAAAACAAAGGTGTCGGTAGATATGATTTAAGCCGATACTGTGCTGTTTTAGCCGATTGTCCTGATTTCCCTTGGGCAAAGAAGCTAAACAGTATGGCACGTCAAGCCAGTGCTGAACGCGCTTGGTCGGCGATTGCTCGGTTCTTTGATAACTGTAAGAAAAATGTAGCAGGCCTCAAGGGCTATCCCAAGTTTAAAAAGCACTCCTCCAACGCATCGGTTGAATATAAAACCAGTGGTTGGAAACTATCTGAAGATCGGAGGTTTCTGACTTTCACAGATGGATTTAAGGCAGGTATGTTTAAACTTTGGGGAAGTCGCGATCTGCACTTCTACCAAATCGACCAAATCAAGCGAATCAGAGTAGTCAGACGCGCAGATGGGTACTACTCCCAATTCTGCATCGACACAGAACGATTAGAACAACGAGAGCCGACAGGTAAAACGATTGGATTAGATGTTGGGTTAAACCATTTCTACACCGATTCTGATGGTAATCAAATTGAAAATCCTCGCTATTTGAGAAAGTCTGAACGTGCTTTAAAACGAGTACAGAAACGACTATCCCGAAAACAGAAAGGATCTAAGAATCGAATCAAAGCTAGGGGAAAATTAGGTAGAAAGCATCTCAGAGTAAGTCGCCAGCGTAAAGACTTTGCCGTAAAACTTGCAAGGTGCGTGGTGAGATCGAGCGATCTTGTGGCGTATGAGGATCTTTATGTGCGAAATATGGTTAAAAACCATCACTTAGCTAAGTCGATTAGTGATGCTAGTTGGTCGTTATTTCGCCAATGGATTGAGTATTTTGGCAAAGTATTTGGTGTGGTAACTATCGCAGTTCTACCCCACTATACCAGCCAAAATTGCTCTAATTGTGGCGAAGTGGTCAAGAAAACTCTCAGCACTAGAACTCATCAATGTCCGCATTGTGGATATGTTGCCGACCGCGATGAAAATGCCGCTCGGAACATCTTGCAAATAGGATTAGCTACGGCGGGGCACGTCGGAAGCTGGGAAGATAATTCCCGAAACGTCTCTGGAGAGATCGATCTCTGCTTGGGTGATGAAAGTCCTCCAAGTAAATCGGCTCGTGGAAAGAGAAAATCTAAGGCGTGAGTCTTTGGAATCCCCCGCTATATCGGTACTCCGAATTATTGCTAAGGGAGGATGTCAAGTGCTGCTAAATTTAGATTTACGCAATACCGATTTATCTAATACAACACTAATTTGGAGCAGATTTAACTAATGCAGATTTGCGTGTTGCTAATTTAGAAGAAGCCGATTTAACTGGTGCAAACTTAACAAATCCTAACTTAAATGGAGCTAATTTAGAAAATGCCATATTAAATGGTGCAACTATGCCAGATGGCAGTATTTATAAGTAGGGTGGACAATGCTCAGCTTACAATTAATAAAAAATATCTTGTAAACCCTTTACCAATCTTTCAATTCCTTCTGCGGCTGTTTCTTTGTTTAGCGCACCATAAGCAACGCGCAGATAACAACTTTTTTCCATTCCAAAAGTTGTCCCTGGAATGACTGCTACTTTATATTCTTCAATTAATTTTTTAGTTAACTCGAAAGCATTCATGTCTGTATTTAATTTTAAAAAGAAATAAAAAGCTCCATTGGCAGGAGAAATCGTAGCTAAATCTTGTAAAGATTGCAAAGAAACTTGGCAAATTTTTCTGACGTTATTAATTTCAGATAAATATTTTTGACAGTAATTAATACCCGATCGCAATGCCCCTACAGCAGCATATTGAGAAATAACGGCGGGACAAATTACATTAGTATCTTGAACTTTTTGAAATGCTAAAAATAAATGTCGGGGTATAACTGCATAACCAATGCGCCAACTTGCAAAACCATAAGCTTTCGACAGACTAAATAAAGAAATAGTATATGGTTCGCTTGCGGCGATCGAGCCAGGAGAAAAATGTTTTATGCCATCGTAAGTAAAATATTCGTAAGTTTCATCATTAATATGATAAATATTATTTTTACGACAAATTTGATTGACTTGTTCGAGCAAATCTTGAGGATAAACTACACCAGTAGGATTATTAGGAGAAATAGTTACGATCGCTTTAGTTTTCTTGGTAATTGCCAGTTCGATCGCGTCGATATCTAACTGATAATTTCGATCTGTGTTCACTAAAATAGGATGACAATTAGCCATCCTAATCGCCATTTCATGATTAAAATAATAGGGAATATTCAAAATAACTTCATCGCCAGCAGCAGTAATTGCAAAGATTGTATTTAGAAAAGCCATATTGCTACCTGCGGTGACAACAATACAGTTTCGATCGCCCAGAGCGATCCTATTTTCTGTATTTAATTTAGTCGCGATCGCCTCAGTTAAGGCAGGAATTCCTTCAACAGCTTGATATTTATGATTGTTGGGATTATCTAAAAATTGCGAAATAGCCGCGATCGCTGTTGGTGGAGGCGGATAAAAAACTACTCCTTGTCCGAGGGAAATCGTATCGGGATTTTTAGCAACCAGTTCGCCAATAACAGGAATCAAAGGCGACTGTACTGCATCCATTCGAGAATGTTGAGACTGCATTGTATCTATATGGATCGATTTTTATGAATGGTTCTGGGAAATATAGCACTATACTTTCCAAAAAACCTCTGCCAATAGCAGATTTACGAAGTCAGAAGTCACCGCCCTGTCGTTTGACGAGGCGCGGATAACGTAGGCGAAGCCGTGCCGCTCTTGCTGGTTTCACGGGCTTCAATGGGGCGAAGTAAATTCGCCCCCCAGCCCTCCTCGTAAGGCGTGGATACGTCCGTTACCTTGCGGCCGCTGTTTTTCCGAGGCAACCTCGGCTCAAGTGTGCCGCCCGAATACAGAACGCCGTTATACAGAGCGCCGTGGCAGGGTCTCTCTGACCGATTTGCCAGTTTTTGAAAAAAATAAAAAGATTTACGACATATCTAAATTAATTGAGATAGCGATCGAAAGATCCGCTAAAATCTGTGGTGGAGGATATACCATTCAAGAATATTGAAGCCAATATTCTCCTTGATTTCTGTTTATTTTAAAATGCCGTGCTTTTTGGCTGTCGCCTTAAGTCAAGTAGCGCGGTTTTTTGTGTCTTTGCGATCGAGATAAAATAAAAAAGTATATCTGTTATGGTGACTAAATTGTCCGCCAATCACATGCTAAGCTTACTCGAGCTAACTTATCCAATTGTCGAAACTTTTCACTCAGTTCAAGGAGAAGGTGCTTGGACTGGAGTAAATGCATATTTTATCCGCTTGGGTGGTTGCGACGTATATTGTTCTTGGTGCGATCAAAAAGAATCTTGGAATTCCAAACGTCATCCCCAACAGACAGTTAAGGAGTTAGCAGAAGCCGCTAAAGCTGCCAATCCCGCGATCGCGATCGTTACGGGGGGCGAACCTTTAATACACGATCTCACCCCACTTACCCACGAACTGCATCAATTAGGATTGCGAGTTCATTTAGAAACTTCTGGGGCGCATCCTTTTAGCGGTGAATTCGACTGGGTAACGTTTTCGCCAAAAAAATTTAAATTACCCCATTCCAGTATTTACAGTCATGCACACGAATTAAAAGTTGTCGTAGTCGATCGCCCCGATTTAGAATGGGCAGAATTACAAGCCGCTAAAGTTTCGCCACAAACAATCAAATACTTACAACCAGAATGGGATACACCCGCAAGTAAAGATTTAATTTTTGACTACGTCCTAAAACATCCCCAGTGGCGAATTAGTTTACAGACTCATAAGTTTTTGCAAGTAAGATAGTGCTGAGTAGGGGATAGGAAATAGGGAGTAGAGACGGCTGTTAACTTGCTACTTGCTACTTGCTACTTATCTTCTGCCCGATGCCCCTTGTCCGCGATGCACTGAGCTTGCGTTGCCCTGAGCAAGTCTGTGGGTCGAAGTGTTGCCCTATTCCCTATTCATTCATCTCCTTAAGTGTAGCCACAGCAGAAGGAGAAATACGATTGAGATAGCGGAAGATCCAATACTTAAAGATCGTATCTAAAACGACTGGGAAAGTAGCGATAAACAAAAAGATGGCGCTATGGTTAGCTACCAATCCCAAATGAGTAGCAACGCCTTCAAGCAACACTTCCCAACCGTGAGGAGAGTGAAAACCTACAAAAATATCGGTAGAAAGAATAATAATAAATGCTTTGGCGCTATCGCTGAGATCGTAAACAACACTATCTAGTAAAGTTTTAATAGCAGCAATTCCCGTTTTGTTAGAGAAAGCGACAATTGCAAAAGAAGTCAAACCTAAAATGTCGGCAAAAACATTACTTAGAGCGATATTACTTTTTTCTTTAAATTCAACTGCAAGTTCTCGAGCTTTTTCTTTAAGTTTATCCTCTTTTTCTTCTAAATTAAGATTGGGCGCTCTGCCAATTAAAGCTTCAAAGTTTAGCCTTTCTTCAAAAATTTGTAATTCTTTTAAGGCTTCTTCTTGCATTTCGTAATTCATAAAAATAGCTGTTTTATTATTGTCTCTATTTCGTTCGATCGCGGGAAGAAAAATGAAGTCTTTAGTTAACTGTTGTACTAACAAAGGAACTAAAATCATCAGCAAAAAAGTTCTAATTGCCAGCTTGGTAAGTTTTCGCGATCGCCGAAAATTTTGAACTACTTTTTCTTCGGTATTGTCATCGAGATCGTCTTTAAGCTTTTGCCAAGTTCTACCCAGCGATCGCGGTAATACTCCCGTTTTCTTGTCGATCGGATCGATATCCATAAAATTTATTGATTCTTTTGTTCCATTCAGATTAACTTTAGAGCGATCGCTCGTTTTTATAGTTTTTTTTACTAATTTTAAATTGTCAATTTCTCGATCGCTTTTTTGAGTATATTTTTCAACAATCTTGTCAATAAAAACTAATTTTTCTAAGGGAGGATTATAATTATTTTTTGTCAACAAAAATCGACTGACTTTAAATTCCCATAAATTAATTTTAATTAAATTTAAATTTTTATTTAGATCGCTAATAAAACAATCTAAAACAGTCTTGCTATAATTTTTTGTCTTTTCTAATATGGTTTGACCGTTAAAATATTCATCTTCAATTAATTTAATTGCCAAAGCTGCATTATATGCCTTTTCCAAAGCTCTTTCTGGAGTACCAAAAAACCGTCTATAGCTAAATCGAAAATAACTTTGAATTGGGTTACTTACATTATCTGTTCGATTATTTCTAAGAGGATTGTTCATAGTTCATGGTTCATGGACATAGTTCATTGCTACTTTTTCCCTAATCCCTAATCCCTAACCCCTAACCCCTCTTCCCTCATTTATGCTGCATAATCGCCAAGGGATTGGGAACGGGAAAAGGATCGCTATCGAGAGGAACGTATTCTCCCTTACTAGCATCGTAAGCAAAAACTTTTCCAGTTTCGATTTCATATACCCAAGCGTGAAGTGCTAACGTTCCTGCATGCATTCTAGATCGAACAACTGGGTAAGTTTCTAAATTTTCGATTTGAGTGAGAACGTTTTCTTCGATCGCAATTCTTAAAAGTTCTTGTCCCTCATAGCCAGCATAATTTTCTTTGAGCAAGCGACGGGTAGTTTCGCCATGAACTTTAAGCCAATTGTACACCAAAGGCATCTCTTCGCTGACATCCTGCAATCTTAGTAATGCCTTCATACTACCGCAGTGAGAATGACCGCAAACGACGATATGTTTAATCTCTAATGACAAAATTGCATATTCGAGAGTCGCACCTTCACCGCTGTAAACAGCACTATGAGGTGGAACCATATTACCAAAGTTGCGAATAATAAATATTTCTCCTGGTTGTGTTTGCGTAATCAGGCTGGTATCGATGCGCGAGTCACAACAGGTAATTAACAAAATGTCAGGATTTTGTCCCAAGGAGAGTTGTTCGAACATCTCCTGATGGCTGCTGAAATAGTTGTTTTGAAACTCGTTTACGCCTCTAATTATGCGTTTAATGGTCATTACTAATTCCTCGGTTCATCAATAAAAAATCGCACAAAAGAGCAAAAAAATTCAAGGCGATCGCTGAATAATCATTTTAATCGCCATTTTTGACAAGACTGTTTAATGACTTACCCAATTGGCATCGGTAACCAAACAAACGCCACCTACTTTCTTGAGAATCGGTGTAACCAGAAACTCCTATTTTATCCAAGAGATCTAAAACTCGATCGACTTCTAGAGTGCTGGTGATAATTTCTACTTTGTTTACTGCTTCCATTATGAAATTCCGAATTGCTTGATAATTTCTAAGTAGAGGGGAATTCCGACAATAATATTGAAGGGAAAAGTTAAAGCTAAAGCCATCGAAACATAAAGACTGGGATTAGCTTCGGGAATTGTCATTCTCATAGCTGCTGGTACGGCAATATAAGACGCACTCGCACATAGCACGGCAAATAAAAGTGCATTACCTTGTGAAAAACCCAATACTTTTGCTAAAACGATTCCCATCACTGCATTAATTACTGGAACAAAAACAGAAAAAAGAATCGCGAAAGTTCCCGATTTTTGAAGATCTCTAATTTTTTTTGCAGCAACTAATCCCATGTCTAGGAGAAAGAAGCACAAAACGCCATAGAAAATATCTTGAGTGAATGGATGTAATTTTTCCCATCCTTTTTCACCTGTAAGCATTCCGATAATGACACTACCAACTAATAAAAACACAGAACCATTTAGGAATGCTTCATGCAAAACTTCTTTCCAAGAAAACTCATCTTCGTCATCTTGCATTTTAAGTTTTTTTGAACTTTTTAAATTCATTTGAGTTGACGTTGATTTGGTTTCTTCAAAGCTGGAAGCACTATACGAACTAGTTGCTTCTTCTTCAAAATCTATCTTTTGATTTTGAGAAGTAGAGCGTTGTGTAAATACTCTAACTAAAACTAAACCGACAACAATTGCTGGCGATTCCATTAATGCTAAAGCAGCTACCATATGTCCGCCATAAGCAATATCCAGTTTTTCTAAAAACGAACTTGCAGTAATAAAAGTAACTGCACTAATCGAACCATAAGCAGCAGCGATCGCCGCAGCATTGTAGGCATCAAATTTGAGTTTGAGAATAAAGAAAGTATAAACAGGAACAATTGAAGCCATCAAAATAGAAGCAATTAAAGTTGTAGCAACTTCTGCATTCATGCCACTTTCTGATAGTTCGTAACCTCCTTTAAAACCGATTGATATTAATAAATAAAGTGAAAATAATTTCGGCAAAGGTTGGGGAATTTCTAAGTCGGAACGAGAAAATACGGCCACCATTCCTAAGAAAAAAAATAGAACTGGTGGATTTAAAATATTGAATAAGATTAAGCGTCCATCCATAAAAATACCAAGTGTTTTAACACAATACCCTATCAAGATACTGACAAAATCATAAAAAAGCAGTGAAAACAAATTAAGAATATTCTCACCTTTAAAGTAGAAAAAATTTTAGTAAGTTTTGATACCAATCGAGCGAAAAATTATTCTCCAGCAATAAGCAGTTATTTCTTCTTGAGAAATACACTAAAAATTGTTTCCTTTTGTAACTGACTTTGAACTGCAATGTAACCACCGTGTAAACGAGCTATTTCATAGGCGATCGCCAAACCCAAACCATCACCACCACTATTGCGAGAACGAGCGTCTTCTACTCGATAAAAACGCTCGAACAGATGAGGTAAATGTTTGGAAGAAATACCTTCTCCTGTATGAATTTTCGCGATCGAATCCCAATTGTAGGCGATCGAGCATGCGATCGAATGTCATTGCCAAACGTCCAACTTCATCGTCAGCGCCCCGATTGCCAATTCTACGCGTAAAATCTCCAGGCGCGATCGAACTTCTCGTTTGATTAAATAATCATCCGAGAAACAGAAATAATAGTCAGACCGATCGCGCCACTTTGAGGCAAAAAATCTGGAAAAATAAAAATACCCGTTATCGATCGCTTAGTGAAGAAGTGCGATCGTAAATTAACCTTTTAGTAAACTCGATCGTGAGTGCCAATATTCAACAACAGAATTGCTTCAGAAATATTTTCTGGTTTCTTTACAAATTCAAATAAAATACGATAACTATAATCAATCGAGCATGACCATACATTCGATAAATCACCTATTAACTTGTGAGTTTTTAAACTTATCTAACTCCGACAAAAAATCAGCAACCGAACCAAACTTTACCTTGCCTTCGCTATATTCCTGACGAGCTTCCTGAGTTTCTTGTAATAATTGTTGACGTTGTCGTTGTTGTAGTCGATGACCTAAAACATCTATTAAGGCAATTTGGTCTTCTATAGACAGGACTTCTACAGCATCTAGAGCTTGCTGAAATAGAGATATTTCTTGCATAGATTTTTTTCGATCGCATCAGATCGGAATAATCACAATATTATATCGATCGCCTGATAAAAAAAGGTGATGCGTATCGCACTAATTAACAACCTTAGTTTTGTTGGATAGCGAAGTTTGATTAGCTTTCTTAAGAGGTGCTGAAATAATTTTTCTCCTACTCTCATTTTGTCGTTTTTGCCAATCAGCAAAGATAGCGTCTAAGTCGTAATTAAAAGTTTTAGCATGTTCTTCGCGGATTCGATGAATTTTTTTTACAATCTCGTCTTTCCACACAAATTTATTCTCCAATATCTGGTTTTCTTCATATTCAGATACTAATAAGCCTAATAAGTGAAGATATTCACGTTCATTTGAGGTTAGATTACCGCGATCGATTAAAGAATCAATTACTTGCTGTGTAATATCTAGTTCATCTTCTGTTTTAATGATTCGTGGTGGAAAAGCTTCGATCGATTCCATGTACTCTCTATTATTAGGTGTACCATGAATCTTTTTTCCAGTTTTCTTTGTCGTATTCTGCATGAGTTAAAACGTGATGAATGTAAACTTCTTGATAATGTTTATTTTAAGTTTATATATATTTAATTGGCTCGCTCGATCGAAAAACCAAAACTTATTTAACTAATCCAAGCTTTTTACTGAGGTTTTCAAAATAATAAATTTCGCTCTAAAAACCTTTTTGTTTGAAAGCTCGATCTGTTTGCCCTTTTACCAACTGCTAGTATATTTACCTAAACAATAGTACTTATACAAAAATATCAATGATTTTTGGTTAATAACTGTTTACAAACGCTTTATTAATTATCTCGGTAGTTTCAGTAAAAATCAATTACTTTTCAGGATAAAACTTTATAAGAATTTTTCACGATAAATACCGAGGTTGAACTGTTTTAAACTCGCATATACTCCGAACAGTAATGAACCAACTTTGACGGATACAACTTATAAGAATATGCGAAATACACAAATTAATAAATTAATGCTTCTTGCTACTGTTGCTGGTATATTTGCTAATCTTCTTCCAGTACAAAAAGCTTCAGCGCAAACTACACCTGCTGTTTCCATCGAGAAATTTTATACCGACTGTAATAATGGTGGCGGAAACGAAAAATCTTCTTATATCAGAATAAGTACTGGGCTATACTCCATCAATGGCAACGATCAAAACATTAGTAATGTTACCGTTCTTTTAGATGGCAAAGGTAATGACAAATACGATCCTAGCAACCCTAGTAATGTACATAGGAACAACTTTAAAGCAAAGATTCAGGCTACAATAGACCCAGCTACAAACTCAAACTACACTTCAGCTACAGCCGATGCAGTTATTGCCGCACTAGACGCAATAGAAGCAAAACGTTGTAGAGTTTCCTCAAACATCACCCTAACAGGTACGGTTAGAGACTTTAAAAACAAAAATGAAACGGGTGGACATCCTGATTTTCAAAAGGCAATTGCAACGGAAAAAAATCTTGTAACTACTACTCTAGGAACGGATAAAAAACCCATTTATAATACTGGTGTCACAACAACTACTACTACTGGTAAAGCAAATTTCGATCAGTGGTATCGAGATGTAGCTGGTGTAAATATGAGTAAGTTACACGATATTGTTGCATCAGATGGAGATGACAAGGGAAATCGTGATGGAATATATACATATACAAGTAACAATTTCTTCCCCATCAACGGTCAGCTTTTTGGCAACACTCCAGGAGAGAGTAAGAACTTCCACTTTACTTACGAAATTCATACTCAGTTTACCTATGAAGAAGGTACAACATTACAACCAACAACATTTAAATTTACTGGGGATGACGACGTTTGGGTATATATCAACGGTCAACGTGTCATAGACTTAGGTGGCGTTCATTCCGCTCAAAGTCAAGAGGTTAATATCGACGATCTTGGGCTGACACCAGGACAAACATATACTCTAGATCTTTTCTTTGCAGAAAGACATACTAGCCAATCTAACTTCAGAATTGACACTTCTGCTGTTTTGCAAGATTTACCAGCAGTTACTCTTAATGTAGCTACGAGTTCTACTAGTTCTACCTCAGTTATTAGCGGTACTAGCGATCCTAACAGCACAGTTACAGTCAAACTGGATGTAAATAAAGACGGTACTCCTGAAGCCACCTATCAAACTACTTCTAATGATAGTGGTAACTGGAGTATCGATCTGAAAACTGCAACTCCTACTTCAGGTAGTAAGCCTACTTCACTTGATGGAGATGAGATAAAAGTAACAGTCACTTCTCAAAATAATGGTCAACAAAGTTCGACATCTGAAGCCCTAGCCAAGATTGATATTGGCATCCCCACACCTACTGTTACTTCTTCAAGCGTCTCTAATGATACTACACCAACATTTAGTGGTACAACCGCACCAGGTAGCACGGTAGTTGTCAAAGACGGAGACACTACTCTTGGTTCTGCCACTGTTAATGATACTGGTAGTTGGAGTTATACTCCTATGGCACCGTTATCTTTTGGTATACACATAATAACAATTACTGCTACCGATCCTGCTGGTAACAGCGCATCCACAACGCAAACTTTAACTCTTGATGGTACTGCACCAACAGTGACAATTGACGGAACTGCTAATTCAAGCGGTACTGGATCGACAATTACTGGTAACACCGAAGCAGGTAGCACTGTTGTTGTCAAAATAGGCGATACTCCTCTAGGTGAAACTAAGGCAGATGTAAACGGTAACTGGAGTGTTATAACTAGTACATTATTAGATCCTGGTACGTACACCATAACAGTTACTGCTACCGATCCTGCTGGTAACACTGGAACTGGTAGTCAAAATGTTGTAATTTCAGATGAAGATGAAGAAGACCAAACTCCACCTTTAATTGGTATTAACTCACCTGCTAACTCATCGACGACTAATGATACAACACCAACAATTAGTGGTACGGGTGAAGTAGGCAGCACAGTCGAAATCAAAGACGGAGAAACCATTCTTGATTCAGTTACTGTTAATGATGATAATACTTGGAGTTATACTCCATCCTCACCGTTATCTAATGGGGAACACACTATAACAGTTACTGCTACCGATGCTGCTGGTAACAGCGCAAACGCTCAGATCGTTGTTACTATCGATACTACTGCACCTACAATTGACATTACTTCACCTGCTGATGAATCTAGCACTGGAGATACAACACCAACAATTAGTGGTACGGGTGAAGTAGGCAGCACAGTCGAAATCAAAGACGGAGAAACCATTCTTGATTCAGTTACTGTTAATGATGATAATACTTGGAGTTATACTCCTTCCTCTCCGTTAACTTACGGTTCGCATACCATAACAGTTACTGCTACCGATCCTGCTGGTAACAAGCAATCTGATTCTGTCACTTTTAGTATTTCAGCAGACTAATTAAAAAGAAAAAACTTTTCTTTACTAAAACTAGTCACTAAAGAATTTGAAACCCGCTTAGGCGGGTTTTTTGTTGGATGTATTTAAGACAATAAGTTATTATTCGATCTGTTTTTCCAGTCGCGATCGCCGTTATTTAAAAATGTTTAAAATGCGATCGCCATTTTTTATTGACAAGGTTCTCGACCCTTGCAGATAATGTCAACTGTGGTTTACACTATCTAATAATGACAACTGAAGATTATAGAAAATCTCTTCTTAAACGTCTAAAAGATCCTGAGTATGCAGTTGGATATCTCACGGATGTTCTAACACAGGAATCACAGGAAGCTTTTTTGATTGCTCTAAGAGATGTAATTGAAGCCAGAGAAGAGAATATTTCATCGTTATCACAGAGAAGCGGAATCACTCGCCAAGGACTTTATCAAGCTCTTTCTGAATCTGGAAACCCTCATCTGGCAACAATTAAAGAGATTTTAAACTCCTTGGGATTGCAATTTACAATTTCCCGCAAAGAGGCAGCATAATTTATCTATTTTTTGTAGTTTTTGTAGATTTAAGATTTTTTATCTAGTATATGCGATCGCCGTTATTTAAAAATATTTAAAATGCGATCGCCGAATTGAAGAGGCTACAGTAGCGATCGAACAGATAAAATTTTTATTAGACTAAATTATTCACTTCCCAAGCACCTGCCGTTTTTTCAAAAAAACCTGACGATTATCCTAAATCGTTTGCTGGATCTGCTTTGACAGATTCAACTGTAACAGTTACTTCTAGATCGGTATCAGTTAACCCAATCGGTATATCGAGATGTAGATTACCGTCTGTTCCTACATAAGAACGCAACTTAATTATTTGCATAAGAATTTTTTTTCTTTTTTATTGTAATTATGCGATAGCGATTGCACTCCGTGCAGGCTACGCGATCGAAACTTATTAACAATACATGGAATATTTTTAGATACAACAAAACTAGCGATCGATAGAATATTAATATTTTATCGGTTTTTTCAGTCGCGATCGCACGTTGACAAGCACGCTATGCGATCGCCGTTATTTAAAAATGTTTAAAATGCGATCGCACATAATTAATGATGTTCTCGTTCGGCGATCGCACGTAACCGATATTCGATCTATTTTTTCAGCCGCGATCGCGAGAAGGCGCACGCTATGCGATCGCTTTACTCGCGAATGCGAATTTTAGAAACTTCTGCAATTAAAAGTTTGCCTTGATAGTATTCGATATCATTGTGAGCTGATAAATAATCAATTAGTTTATTCATTAATTGGGGAATAATTTCTGGATGATTTCTAAGCTGAAGACTAATAATTCCCCGATAATTAGCAGGTGGATAAGTAACTATATCTGCAAAATCACCGTTAACAGAAACTAAAATTGCATTAAGTTGTTGAGCAGTAGCTATAACCAAACTATCTGTTGATTCAATCGGTATCGAATCTTTTAACAAAAAAACTTCATAATTAGCATTCCTGAAAATTTGAGCGATCGAAGAAGGAACGCAATGGTCGATAAAAAATCTTAAACTCACTAGGCAACTGTCTCAAAATTTGACAAATCTCTTGCATAATCGAGGCAAGCAGCTATTTGTTCTGTTGATAAATCTGGAAATTCTTGTATAATTTCGCCGTATGTGCTACCTGCTGCCAAATAACCGAAAATTATGCTCACAGGAATTCTTGTTCCTTTGATTCTTGGCTTTCCTCTCAAAATATCTGGGGTACTGACAATATATTCTTTCCAATTAATAGGCATTATCTATCTATTTTTTGTAGATTTAAGATTTTTTATCTAGTATATGCGATCGCTATAAATTAATATTCGAGCGGTTTTTCCAGTCGCGATCGCACGTTGACAAGCACGCTATGCGATCGCCTTTGTATAAAGTTGTTTAGATTGCGATCGATTGTCTTGAAGAGACAGAAACAATTAGATAATAAACGAGCCAGTTACCAAAGCAATTAAGAAGCAACTGTAAATGGAATATTTTCCAACACAACATTAGGAATATTACCCGAACCTAACACTTCTTTTGCATCCAAAATTTCAATACCAACTAACAATTCATTCTCCCCAATATTTAAACTAATTTCTTCTGTAAGTTCTAATACTCTACATTCATGTTGCCCCTCTACCAAGCGAATATAGAGAGCATCAACTTCAGAATCATAACTAATTTTCATAACCAATCTCCTTAAAAGAAAAACGTATACACAGTAATAACGATTAGTTCTGTATCTGTTTCGGTAACAATAGGTGCGACTCTTTTAATAGAGTAAAATTTTCCTTGCCAGGTTGCATTATATTGAAAGTTGGTTTGATATCGATAGCGATTGGCTTTAGCAGGTTTACGAGTTCCTCTGCGAATTGACTCAATTACTTCGGCTTCGTTTGTTCCTCTTTCAAAACATTGTTCTCGTGCATGTCTGGTTAAACGAATCGGTTTCATACTCAAACTAAACTATCTGGCGATTCGATCGATATAAAATCTTTTAACAAAAAACCTTCTATAGTCAGCATTCCTCAGAATTTGGGCGATCGAGACAATAAGATTTTTTATCTAGTATATGCGATCGAACGTAATTAGTATTCGAGCGGTTTTTCTAGTCGCGATCGCGATAAGGCGCACGCTATGCGATCGCCGTTATCTAAAGTTGTTTGGAATGCGATCGCCGAATTGAAGAGGCTACAGTAGCGATCGAACAGATCTAATTTTTATTCCAAAGAATTTATTAAGCGTTGTCCCACTCACTATCGGTAATCCCTGCTTGTCTGAAGATTTCTTTTACCAAGCTAATAGAAACTTCTCCACTTTTATGAGGATTGGGAATACGAATTTTTTGCTGTCCTTTTTTCATAAATTGATGCTTTCCACCAGAAAATGACCCAATAAAACCGAGTGTTTTTAGTTTTTCGATCGACTCCCTGCGAGAAATATTGGAGGGCATAATTATACTTCTGCAACTTCAGAAATTTTAATTGCCACTCCGTCAACTACGGGTAATAAATCTCCATCCTGTAATTTTAAAATCACCCATTCTTCCAGTGCTTCGAGTAAATCGGTTCGACATTCTTCTACAGTAGCCCCATTTCCCCAAACTCCCTCAAAGCCATCAATTTCAGCAAACCACGTACCGTCTTCGAGTGTTTTATACTTAGCTTGCTGCAAAGCTTTTTCACAATATTTTACTAAGATCGTAGTTAAGAATTTTTTAAGATATACATAAACAATTGGGTATTGGAATTAAGAGCGATCGCTATATTTAGTATATTCTTTTGAGAATGGAAACTAGGTGAGCGCACGCTATGCGATCGCACGTTTCCAGTAAATATATGCTTTTGAGAATCAAAATTATGGCGATCGCGCCATACAAATTCTCAAGGCGATCGAACAACGATGCAGCTTTAAATCATTCAACCGCAGCTATAGATATTTGGATATTATCCGATCTTGAGTTTTGAACTGCATACTTTATAAGTACAATAAAGCAGTTTTATCTGTACTTAAATTCAAGAAGAATGGATACAACCCAATTAATTTTTAATGGTATTGCTATAGGTAGTATCATTGCTTTATCGGCAGTGGGACTTACCCTGACTTACGGAATTCTGCGATTGTCAAATTTTGCTCATGGCGATTTTATGACCTTGGGAGCATATTTGACTTGGCTGTTCAACAAAAATGGTATCAACATCTGGATTGCCATGATTTTGGGGGCGATCGGTACTGTTGGGGGAATGTTAATTACCGAGCTGTTACTTTGGAAACCGATGCGCGATCGGCGCGCTAGTCCGACAACACTGATTATTATTTCGATCGGACTGGCTTTATTTATTCGTAATGGCATTCTCTTGATTTGGGGAGGTAGCAATCAACGCTACGATTTACCACTCGTTCAAGCTTTGGACGTGGGTGGGGTAAAGATTGGCTATTATCGAATTATTGTTATCGTTCTGGCGATTGTAGCAATGACTGCGATGCATTTTCTTTTGCAATCGAGCAAGATTGGTAAAGCGATGCGAGCGGTTGCTGATAATATCGATTTAGCCAGAGTATCGGGAATTAATGTCGAGCGAGTTGTCATTGCCACCTGGATCGTGACGGGAATTTTGACAGCTTTTGGCGGTGCGATGTACGGATCGATCGCTAATATTCGTCCCAATATGGGTTGGATTCTGATTTTACCGATGTTTGCTTCTGTAATTCTCGGCGGTATTGGCAACCCTTACGGCGCGATCGTAGGAGCATTAACAATTGGTTTAGCTCAAGAATTAAGCGTTCCTTTACTCGGTTCGGAATATAAACTAGGCGTAGCACTATTAATTATGGTGGTAATTTTGTTAGTGCGTCCTCAAGGCTTGTTTCGAGGAACAGCTTAAAGTATGGGATAGGGAGTAGTAGCAAGTAGTAAGTAGCAAGTAGCAAGTAGCAAGTTATTACTTTTGCCCCTAACCCCTAACCCCTATCCCCTATCCCCTAGCCCCTATCCCCTAGCCCCTATCCCCTATTCCCTATTCCCCCGCGTGATACGAACTACGTACTAAAGGAGCAGAACGAACGTGAGAAAAACCTAGGGAACGGGCAATTTCTCCGAGGCGATCGAATTCTGAAGGAGTCCAGTATTTTTGAACTGGTAAATGTTCTAGAGATGGACGCATATACTGTCCGAGAGTCAGGCGATCGCAATTTATTTTTCGCAAATCTTGCATCGCCTCGATTAATTCTGCTTCTGTTTCTCCGTGTCCCAACATTAAACCAGATTTAGTAGGAATGTTCGGATCGATTTCTTTGACAAAACGGAGAACGTCGAGCGATCGCTCGTATTTCGCTCCGCGACGAACTGGTGCTTGCAGTCTTTTAACAGTTTCGATGTTGTGGTTGTAACAAGCTGGCTGAGCGCTTACTACTGTTGTGACTCTCTCTTTTTGCTGTCTGACGGAGTCTTTGCCACTCCAAAAATCTGGCGTTAAAACTTCAATCTGCGTTTTGGGATTGAGCTGACGGATTTTTTCCATAACTTTAACAAACCAGCTAGCACCGCCATCGCTTAAATCATCTCTTGCTACAGAAGTAAGAACAACGTAGTTCAAACCGAGCAAATTAACTGCCTCAGCAACTTTTTGTGGTTCTTCAGGGTCTAATACCATAGGTGCATGACCTTTCTCTACCTGACAAAAAGCACAAGCGCGAGTACAAGTTTGACCCATCAATAAGAAAGTAGCGGTTTTGTTAGCATAACATTCTCCGCGATTGGGACAGCGTCCTTCTTCGCAAATTGTGTGAATTTGTCTGGCTTTAATAATTTTTTGAACGGTAGAGAGCGAACTGGCGTTGCCGATCGGACGTTTTAGCCAAGAAGGCATTGCAGCAATTTCGTTTTGCCATAAAATAATATCGGTCTGTGTTGATTTAGAGCGATCGATCTCTGTAGACATTTATGTTCGAGCAATCCAAGATAGTAAGTAAAAACACAAATTAGTGTTAGTTTTGGTAAATTTTGAAAACGATTTCGATTTTACTGTCTTTAACTGTTAGTTTAAAACTATTTCAGGGAATTCTTATAAATAAAGACCCGAACCTTATTAATAAATCAATTATTTTTTTTCCTTAAGGAGCAAACCAGTGTCAGGACACAAAATTTTAGTTATTGATGATAGCAAAGTCATCAGAATGAGAGTTAAGGATATGTTGCCCGCAGGGAACTTTGAGGTAATCGAAGCTAAAGATGGTCTAGAAGGCTACAACTTAATCCGTTCGGAAAATCCTAACTTAATTATGTTAGATTTTCTCCTGCCCAAAATGAGTGGCTGGGAAGTTTATCAAGAAATACAAAAACAACAAAAATTCAAAACAATACCTTTGCTATTAATGTCTGGTCGCAAAGAAGAAGTAACCGACAAACTACCAGAACCTTTTGAGCTTTTTGCTTTTGTCGAAAAACCTTTCGATCAAAAACAATTAGTTGACGCGATCAAAGAAGCAATGATGAAAGCGAAGAAGCACCCGCAGACATTGCCAAATGCTTCATCAGAACTATCTAAAACAAGTGGGATCGATTCCTCTGCACAAGTGGCAGAAATGGCATCGTTAAATGCAAAAATTGTCAAACTAGAAACAGAAGTCGAGCAATTGAAGAAACAATTAAATCAAATTGTTAGCTTTGTTAAGCAAAAAATTACATAAATATAGTTCAAAGTTCGAAATTAGATTATATTTAATACTTGGCTAAGGCGCTATCTAAATCTAATTAATGAACGATCGCATCGGTTTTATTTTAAAAGTCCTAGTTTTATCGACGGTAATTTCACTATTAATAAAATATGGTGGTAGATCGATCTCGATCGCGCCAACTCCAATCAATGCGGCGATCGCTGTTTTTCTTCCCACTATCATCTTGGCATTGTTACTGATAGTGCGATCGAGAAGTAGTAGAATTATTGGAGCTTCTGCCTTCAATAATAATGCGAACGATTGCCGAAATTAATGACAAAATTGTCCAGCGCAAAGCAGTCGTTTGGACAGTAGAAGAACTCAAAAGCAAAGTAGAAGATCTTGGCGTAACTCAAGCTAGCGAAAGAGTGGATGTTATCTGCACGGGAACTTTTGAGCCAATGGAGTCTTCTGGAGCGATAATTAATCTGGGTCATACCGATCCGCCGATTAAAATTCGTCAGTGTTGGTTGGATGGCGTTCCTGCTTATGCAGGTTTTGGAGCTGTTGATTTATACTTGGGTGCAGGTGCGGCAGCAGATTACGGCAGTACCAGCGAAGCAGCAGATACGCTCGAAAATCGTCAAAGCATTGCTAATTTAGAACGCGGCGGCGGTCATGTTATTGAGGATTTAATAGCTGGCAAACAAGTGCAATTAAGGGCGATCGGACAGGTGACAGATTGCTATCCGAGAGCTTCTTTCGAGACAACCATCACCAAAGATAGTATCAATCAGTTTTATTTCTTCAATCCGCGCAATCTCTATCAAAATTTTATCGTTGGTGTTAACGGCGGCGATCGCCCTTTATTTACCTATTTAGGGCCATTACAACCGAGATTGGGTAATGCCGTCTATTCCAATCCAGGTGCAATTTCTCCTTTATTAAACGATCCCGATCTGCAACTGATTGGCATTGGTACGAGAGTCTGGCTGGGTGGCGGGATCGGTTATGTTAGTTGGGAAGGTACGCAGCATTTTCCCTTACAAAAACGCTTGCCCAATCACACGCCGATCGGTCCTGCGGCTACTTTAGCTTTAATTGGCGATGCCAAGCAAATGAATCCTAAATGGGTGAGGGGTTGTTATTTGAAGAATTACGGTGCTTCTTTAATGCTCGGTGTCGGCGTTGCCCTGCCCGTTTTACGAGAAGATGTAGTTTTAAATTGTGCCGTACTCGATCGAGATATTGTCGCTCCTGTAGTTGATTTTGCCATTCCTAGAAGAGTTCGTCCTACTTTCGGTTCGTTTACCTACGCTCAACTCAAAAGCGGTCGAATTAAGATTGAAGGAAAAACAGTACGAGTTGCTTCGCTTGCTAGCGTGTTTTTGTCTCGCCAAGTGGCGGTCGAACTAAAACAAAAAATAGAAGCGGGAGAATTTACTCTTACCGAGTCAGTTGCCCCTATTCCTGGCGATCGCTCGTTTGTTTCTCAAGATCGTCGCGGCTCTCAGTTTAGCCTAGAGTAACCCTACCCTATCCCCTATCCCCTATTCCCTATCCCCTCTTAAGGCAAATATTTCTGTACGATACTCCAACCAGTCAACGAGACGAGAATAAATCCAGCAAACAGAACAATATTTGTGCCAATGTGAAGCGATCGCGCCCAAGCCGATCGAGCGTTAATTTGCACTGCACTCCAAGCCGAAATAGACACTAACGCTACTACTAGTAACCCATAGACTAAATGATTTGAGTGACCGAGACTGCCATAATAACCAACAGTACCTATAATACCAATCCACAACAGCAACAACACCAGAAAAACCATTATTGTACCGATCGCAAAGTGCAAAGGGCGTAACCAGCGCGGACGGGCAAGTCTAGCTTTGCGGCGATCGAACATCCAAATTCCAGATATTGCTAACAAAATATATGCAGCGATCGATAATCCCATCGACCAAGCCGCAATTTTCCACAACCACAAAAAAGAAGGTAGCTCCATAAAAAGTACTGAGTTTTATAGAGACGCGATCGATCGCGTCTTACAAATTTTAATTTTATATAAAAAACAAGAGGGATACTTACTTTAGCATCCCTCGTACGTATAATTTTTTGCCATTAAAAATTAACAACTAATAGCAGTTTTTAAAGATGTTTTTTTATTAAAGTTTTTTTGCTCTACAGATTCGGTATTTGGTTTATTTTGAACAATATTTTCTTTAACTTCGATCGTCTCTTCACGAATTTCTATAGGAGCATTTTCATTAATATAAAGACGACTGCATGGAATCGTATCTGATAGGATAGCGCTTGCCATCATACCAGTATGTATCTCTAACAAAGCTGCTGGCAGTGCTTCAAAAACTAATCTTTGACCTGGAAAAACAACTCTTTCAAAATACCAATTAGGAATATTTGTGATGCGAGCCACTTGAATTTGGCTGGTAGCATTAACATAGCAGCATAGGATGCTGTCTCCTCCATTTTGAGGAACGGGATCGATTATTTGAGCCATAATTATTGAGGTGTTTAAAAATTGTTTTGCTATTACTTCTGATAAACTAACACTTCGCGATCCCAGTTAGTTGTAAAAGGGACTACCAATTTTTACTTAAGTTAGTGCCAGAAAAGACTTTGTATGATATTATAGATTTTTTTAAGATTTATCCAATAACATTTAGAGTTTTACACTTCATGCTCTAATTAGCTGACCATACATCCAAGTTACACGGTTAAACTTGGCAAACATTTCTTAAAAAGAATTAATCAAAAAGATAATAGTTGATTGCTAAGAACAATCTCGTTAAAGTTAAGTTATATGAATCACGTATAAAG
>JBOFLQ010000212.1:0-21951 GCA_051657945.1 Xenococcaceae cyanobacterium
AACCACACCATCAAACGGCTCAAGGTAGAGATGGTTGGGATGCATATAAAGATAATCAACCTAATGGTCATATCCTCTACGGTGCGTTAGTAGGTGGCCCTGAAGCGGCAAATGATTTCTCTTACACTGACGATCGCACTAATTACATCAGTAATGAAGTGGCTCTTAATTATAATGCTGGTTTGACTGGCGCTCTAGCTTACATGTATGACAAGTTTGGTGGTGAAGCTCTTAATGATACAGAACTTAATGCTTTACCCGATGTTACTGTAGCTGGAGTTTAAAAAAAGATGGGCCCGGGCCCATCCTACTAGGTTTTCGCTCCACACTCGCTTTGACAACGATCGTTCGTCAAAGCGAGTTTTCTTGTTTTTTTGAATCGATCGCGTTTCCTTCAATTAAATTCCAAAATCGATCGTCAGAGGCGATCGCGTCAAAATCGGGGTCGGTAGTTGCTTGTTTGCGATATTTAGGATTTAAATCAATCGCCACTTTAAGATTTTCAACTGTTTCTGGAACTATATTTTGCAAGGCATAAGCGATTGCTTTGTTGTAATGGGCGACGGCATAATCTGGTTTTAGCTCGATCGCGCGATCGAAGTCTGCGATCGCTTCGGGATAACGTTTGAGTCGAAGCAAAGCATCGCCTCGATCGTTCCAAGCTTTGTGTAAATTATTATTCAATTCGATCGCTTTATCTTGCGAAGCAATGACATCTTCATAGCGTTCTAACATTGCTAGCGCCATACCTCGATTCATCCAGGCGATCGCGTCATCTGGTTCGATTTGCACGGCGCGATCGAATGCATCAAAAGCTTCTTGATGCTGTCCTAAAATTCCTAATGCTACTCCTTTGTCTACGAGTGCTTGGTGGTAATCAGGATCGATCTCTATGGCGCGATCGTAGGCAGTTACTGCTTCTTGATGACGTTTCATTCTGGCTAGAATTCTACCGATATTAAACCAGGTTTTTTCATTTTCTGGTTGTAGTTTCACGGCTTTATTTAAGGCAGAAATTGCGCCTTCATAACGCTTTAATTCTAATAATGCTAAACCTCGCTGACACCAAATTTCTACATTATCTGGTTGCAATTCTAAAGCTCGATCGCAAGCGGCGATTGCTTCTTCGTAATTTTCTTGAGAATATAAAATATTTGCTTCGCTAATAAAATCGTCTACATTTACGAATAGTTCGGGTTTATTAGTTTTAATAAGTTCTAATTGCTGGGAAAGTGTCTGTATTTGTTGTTGGATTTCAGCAACATATTTATCATCAATAGCACTTGAAGAAGGCTGTTTTAGTTGCTTAAAAATTTCTTCTTTTTGAGCTTGAATTTTTGCTTGCATCTCTAACAGGCGATCGACAAATAAATTTTTTGCTTTTTCAATTTTTTCAAAGGTAGAATTTTGACGATTTTCAAGTGTCGATTTTACTTGAGATAATTGTTCGCTAATTTCTTGAGTTAATTGTTGCCAATTTTGTAGAGTTTCGTATTTTTGATTTTCGAGTGTTGTTTGTTTGGTATTAATTCGACCGATAAAATCTTTTTCTATTGTTTGTAAATTTAAATCGATTCTTTGTTTTTCTGTTTGTATTTTTATTTGTGATTCTGAGTCTAATCTTTGTAAATTTGATTCAATTTCTTCTAACTGCGTTTGTATTTTTATTTGTGATTCTAAATCTAATTTTTGTAAGTCTGACTCAATTTGTTCTAATTTTGCTTGTAATTGTATTTGTTTTTCCAAATCCAATCTTTGTAAATTTGATTCGATTTGTTCTAACTGTGTTTGCAATGTTATTGGTAATTCTGAATCTAGTCTTTGTAAATTAGCCTCGATCGAATCTATTTTTTCATTGAGCTTTACTTGTTTGTCATTATTCACCGTTATTAAACTCAATTCAATAGCTTCTTGTTGGATTTGTAATTCTTTTTGTGTTTCAAGCTCGAAGTCTTGTAAGTTTGAGTTTATTTTTTCTATGTCTTCCTGTAATTTAATTTGGGCTTCGGAACTTAATTTTTCTAAGTTTTCTAATATTTCTTGTTGTCGTTGTAAAGCTTGTTGCTGAGTATCAGACTCTAATTGCGCGAGTTTTTTAACAAATGTAGATTCCAATCGCTCAATTTTGCCGATCGACTCTTTTGCTTGTGTTTGTGTTTGAGCTAATAAATTTGTAAAGCGATCGCAAAATTCTGACTCAGAATTCAATAAATTATTTAAAGTTAGCTCTTTTTGTTGTTGTACTTCATTTTGTAGTGCAGAAAATGCAGGTAAAAACTCCGAACTAATTTGTTCTAAATTTTGAAAAATTACATCTTTTTGTTGTCTTGCTTCTTGCTGCAATTGAGTCAATTCTTCCGTAAATTCAAATCGCGATCGCTCGATATTTTCTGAAAAAAGTTTTTTTTGTGATGCGGTATCCTTTTCTATAGTAACTAGACGATCGCCATACTCTGAGGCTAATTTTTCTAAATTTTGCCAAAGTAAATCTCTTTGCTGATGAATTTGTTGTTGCAATTCTTGTAAGCGATCGCGCCCGCTTGTTTCGAGTTGTTTTAATTGTTGTTGACTATTATTTATTTGTTGCTCTAGTTCGACTAATGCTTGTTGCTTCGACTGCGATAATTCTGACAGTAACTTCGACAAATTATTTTGTTTATTATTTAATTCTTGTTGAAATGTTTGTGCTTCACGATCTAATTGAGTTGCCGTTGTTTGTGCGTGTTGGAGAAGATTTTGAACTTCTCGATTAGCTTCATTCAATCTAGCTTCCCAATTTTCCAATTCTTTGAGACGAGTGCTGACTAATTCTGCTACCTTTTTAATTACCGCCTGTCGTAACAACCATAAAGTAGCAATCGCAATGGCTAATAACAAAACAGTAGTTGCGATCGCGAAAAGAAAAAATTGACTAGCTGTTTGATTCTGGATGCGAGCGGTTTCGGTTTGAATTTGCTCTCTAAGATCCGATTGTTGCCCAGTAACAGCAAGGACTACCCTTGCATCTCTGGGCCTCAGAGAGATGTCCGAGGTAATCTCGGTAGTCTCGTCGAATTGAGTGTAAAGTAATGAAGACGTAGCCGCCGGGATTAAGTTTTCTATCTCGCCGATAGCTGAACCTTCTGCCATCTGCCCTCTGCCCTCTGCCTTCTCCTCGACAGAGGAGTTAAGCGCACCAACAGACAAAAAGACTAGTGAAATAGTCGCACCACTTCGCAACAATAAAGCGAAGATATTAATTGGGTTTAGTTTCATGGATACTCCTTTTGTCTGACAGTTGCTAACGAGCGATCGCACTTCGCGCACGCCGAAGCGATCGAGCAAAGAAGCTTTCTATTTATTAGACTAATAAAATTGTCCTACGATCGCACCTCATACCGATTCACAATTGTGAATTAGGGTAAAAATTTATGCCTCATCTTGTGTCTGTCGTTTTACCGATCGCGTTAATTATTGCGATCGGCTGTTTTGCTGGTCGTTTTCTTCGCTTAGAAAGTCAAACACTTTCTCAGTTAACGCTCTATATTCTTTCGCCAGCGTTAATTATTGATAGTCTCTATCGCACGACGCTATCGCTTAAAAGCACTTTAGCTCTAATATTTGCCTATTTTATTGCTTCTTTTTTACTTTACGTTGTTGTTTGGTCGATCGGCAAAATCGGCAATTTATCTCTAAATTTTCAGAAAAGTTTGATGGCAACAACCTTATTTTCCAATAATGGCAATCTAGGTTTACCATTTGTTGCATTTTCTTTAGGTTCTGCGGGACTAGAACGAGCAATAATTTATATGATTGCTTCTAGCATACTCATGTTTGGTTTTGGGCCAGCTTTACTTAGAGGAGGAGGATTTGATTATGGTTTGCGCCTAACTTTAAAACTTCCTTTACTGTGGTCGATCGCTGCTGGATTGGCTTTACGGACTCTGCCATTTGAAATTCCCTTTCAACTCGATCTTAGTATTCAACAACTCGGACAAGCAGCAATTCCCCTGGCTTTAATTATGTTAGGAATCGAACTTGCCGATACTCGCTTTAGATTGGGAAAAAAAGAAGCTTTAGCTGCTTTTATTCGTTTGGCGATCGCGCCGTTAATTGCTTATTTAGTCGGTCAAAGTGTCAATCTTTCTACTTTAGATTTACAAGTATTAGTTATACAAAGTGCCATGCCAACAGCAGTTAGTACTCTAGTTTTAGTTACCGAATTTGGTGGCGATGCTGCCTGGGTAGCGCGAACGATCGTTGTTTCTACAATAATCAGTTTTATGACTCTTCCCTTGATATTGTGGATGTCTGCAATTTAGGGGATAGGGGATAGGGAAGTTAAAAGTCGTGACGTTCAAAAGTCGTGACGTAAACAGCCAAGTAGCAATGAACGATGAACCATGAACTATAAACTATGAACTATAAATCATTGCATAAAAAAACACTAACTAACATATTCTATGAATATGAGGTCTAGAACGGATTTAACAGGAGTGAACGGCAAATGAAAACTCGCCAAGGTTTAAATTTTTTTATTATTGCAACTACTAGCGCTATTCTTTTTAGTCCCGGTATAGTTTCAGCGCAACAAGTAATTAGGCAATCGGGTAATGCTAAGGCAACTGCGGCAGGTGGAAATAATACTGCTATTAGCAATGTCAATCAGTCTAGCAACATAAATCAATCGGGAAATAATCCACAAACCCAAATTTCCGTACAACAAGGTGAAGCCAACGCTACGGCAGTAGGTAATAACAATACAGCAGTAAGCAACGTCAACCAAGAAAACAATCAGACTCAATTCGGTTCTGAAAATGGCGATCGACAGACTCAAATTTCTGTACAAGACGCTGAAGCAAATTCAGCCGCGATCGGTACTAACAATCATGTCATTAATAATATCGACCAACAAAACAATCAAGTACAATTTGGATTTTAAAGAAATTTACCGAGATTTTTACACCAATTAATTCAAAATTCAATCTAATCAATTAGGAAATAAAAAATCATGAAACTAGGTATTCTTTCCCTCGGTTTACTTTCTCTATCTACTCTTTTGCCTTTAACTCCTTCTTTTACTGATTCTGCTTCTGCTTGCGTTCAAGTTGCTGTCGGCGCACAAACTAGAGTCAGCGGTGAGAAAAATCCTAAAGCAAGTCAAAATTTTGAAGCAAGTCAAACCAACGACGGAAACTGTTTTAATAACAACGTTATTAGCGTTGACAAACAAACTAGCGTTGGCTCTCAAGCTGCCCAACAAGATATTCAAACAAATCAACGCGTTGGCGGTGCCAATCTCAATCAAACTGGAATGACTACTCCCGATATTAGGATTCAAGTACCAGTCCAAACAGATGTTTACAGTCCCGCTCACGATCCAGAATTCATGAATGAAATGATGCAAGGAACTCAACGTTAATTTTTAATTTCCCAGTAGAAAAAACCTCCATTATAATTTCACTCCGAGCTTGCCCAAGTCAACGATCGAGCTTCTTGTTGAGTGAATTTTTTTTGTCAAAAAGAGAATGCACCCATGAGATACTTTAGTTTTAGGCTTGCCAACCATCATTTACAAGAAAATTCTACCAAGCAAAAAACAACACTTAATTTGAATGCAGCCAAACTTAATTCACCCCACATTCTTAAGGTTGGCGGTATTGGATTGAATTTAAGCGGAAAGATTTTTCTTAACGGTAGCATTCTCCATCATCTCAGCAATAGCCAAGCACAAATCGACATAGCGCCGCTATTAACCAAAGGTAAAAATATTGTCGAAATCATCGGCAAATATTATCCTCAATCTTTTTCAATTCAAGTAGAATTTTTAGGAAAAGCTGCGAGTGTTAGTCATAAAAGTAGTGCTAATGGCTCGATCGAACATATTTTGATTTTGAATATTTATTAGGAATAGGGAATAGGGAATAGGGAATAGGGCAACGCTGCACTGGGAAAAAAATAAAAAAACTTAACTCTAAAAAAATAGAGCTAAGCTTTTAAATATATTTGATTTTCGAAAAATTACCCTCGACTTGTCAAACGCGATCGCTTTATGATACAGCTTGAGTCAAAGCATCTTTCAAAAGAGCGGCTTTATCGGTAAGTTCCCAAGGTAATTCTAGGTCTGGTCTGCCAAAATGACCGTAAGCAGCAACATCTTGATAGAAGCGACCACCTCTTTCTGCTGGCAAACGACGCAAGTTTAAAGTCTGAATAATACCAGCAGGGCGAAGTTCGAAGTGTTTTGTGGCTAGTTCTAGTAAAACTTCTTCGTCTACTTTACCAGTACCAAAAGTTTCAACCAGAATACTAACTGGTTTAGCAACGCCGATCGCGTAACTAACTTGTACTTCGCATTTTTCAGCCAAACCTGCGGCAACGATGTTTTTAGCAACATAACGGCAAGCATAGCAAGCACTACGATCTACTTTAGTGGGATCTTTACCAGAAAAAGCACCGCCACCGTGACGAGAATAACCGCCGTAAGTATCGACGATAATCTTACGTCCAGTTAAACCTGCATCCCCTTGAGGGCCACCAATTACAAATTTACCAGTTGGGTTAACCAAAAAGCGAGTATTGGCATCTGGTTTGAGCGTAAGGTCGGCAAAAATTGGTTTAATTACTGCTTCCCAAAGATCGTCTTTAATCTTTTTCTGAACGGCGTTACCTTCAGTAATAGAACCGATCGTTTCATCGTGTTGAGTAGAAACCAAAATGGTGTCTATACCCACTGGTTTGCCATCTTCATAAACTACAGACACTTGGGTTTTACCGTCGGGACGTAAATAGGACAATTCTCCTGTTTTACGCACTGCTGCCAAACGGCGAGATACTCTGTGTGCCAAGCTAATTGGCAAAGGCATTAATTCGGGAGTTTCGTTACAAGCGTAACCGAACATCAACCCTTGGTCCCCTGCACCAATGCGATCCAATTCGTCATCGCTGAGTTGAGATTCTTGCGCGCTAGTAACACCCTGAGAAATGTCGGGAGATTGTTCGTCTAAAGCAACGAGAACGGCGCAACTGTTGGCAGAAAAGCCGTTATCTGCATCGATATAGCCGATCTCAGCAATTTTTTTTCTGGCAAGATCGACGTAGTTTACTTGTGCTTTACTGGTAATTTCTCCAGTAATTAAAACTAAGCCAGTATTGACTACTACTTCTGCGGCAACTCGACTAGACTCATCTTGAGATAATAAAGCATCTAATATGGTGTCGGAAATTTGATCGCAAACTTTATCGGGATGCCCTTCTGTAACTGATTCGGAGGTAAATAAATAACGACGAGTCAAGGTTGATTATTCCTCTCTAAATATTAATAGTTAATTAATATTAAATAATAACAGGGAAATTATGCGGTAATTGTATTTCAATATCCTGCAATTGAGATATAATTGCGTCTGCAAGTTTTAGATGGGCGATCGAATTATTTTCCCAACCAATTGCGATCGCGCCCGCAGCACCCGCCTTTTTTGCCATTTCTATGTCTCCTCTAGCATCTCCAACCATTAAAGTAGCAGATGGTTTAACTTCCAAATTTTGACAGGCAAGCAAAAATAATTCTGGATCTGGTTTACTCAAACCGCGATCGCTGCCCATAGCTAGTCGAACATATTTTGAAAGTTGATGATGTTTGATAAAAGTTTCGACATTAACAGTAGAATCAGCAGAAAGAATTGCTAATTTTAAACCTGCCTTAGATAAAGATTGTAATACTTGCAAACTGGCAGGAAATAAACAAGAATTTTCAACGCAATTTCCCATCAATCGCTCGGCTTCTAGAAAAGCATTGCTCGCAATTTCTCTAGCTTCAAACCAACTTTTCCCCGTTTCAGCAATATAAGCAGCAGCAGCAATTTCATTTTCATGGCGGCTACCAACTGCCATCAAACCAGTTGGATCGAGAATATTTTCATAAATTCCGAAAGCCATTAATAAAGATTTACTAATACCAGGAATTTGGCTTTCAATTAGGTGCGAGCGAATTTTTCCCATTTCTAGCCAATAAGCTTGGGAATTTTCTAATGTTCCATCCTTATCAAAAATAATTGCTTCAATGTTGGTAAATATTTTTTCAGGGCAAATGATTGTTAACAAAATAAGTATTTTGAGTTTGAGATTTAATTTAAAAACGATTGAATAATTATTATAATATCGTTTTAATAAATATATTATTTGTAAAAAATGAATTTAATTAGTTTTTATGATGAACTAAAACAAGCTATTAAAAACAATGACACAAAAAATTTAAAAATATTAATCGAACGCCTAGCCGTTCGAGGAATTGACCTTAGCTCTACTTACGAAAATTTAAATTTTCTAGTATTAGCAATACAATTAAATAATTTAGAAATAGTCAATTTACTAATTGAAGCAAAAGCAAAGCTAAATTCTATTTACGACGATTTAAATCCATTAGCTTTAGCGGTCAAGTCCAGTAATGTAGAAATAGTTAAATTACTAATTAAGGCTGGTGCTGACGTAAATATACAAATGGAAGATGAGAGAGACACTGTTTTGATGCTAGCAGCTTCAAACGGTCATTTTGAGATAGTTAAAATGCTTGTTGAAGCTGGTGCAGATGTAAATATAGGAGACTGCTATGGTGCAAAAGCTGTAGCTATGGCTGCCATGAATGGACATGAAGATGTCTATAATTACCTCGCTCCATTAACTGTTCCAGCTTATGGATTAGGTCAAAAACTGTTAGAAGAAGCCCTGCTCAAAAAACGAAGAAGAAATGAAAAAGGGTTATGGGTTTATCAACCTGAATAATGGCAAACATATTTTTTCTCGATCGATGCGATTGCGTAGCACTACGGCGCTAAGTAATCGGAGGAAACCTCCGCCGATCGCACCTCCCCTACGGGAGATCGCGGAGCGTGGGCTGCGACGGGGCATTCTTCCGTCTCTCTGAGGCAGAGAGATGCACGAGGCAATTCCGAAGCCAGCCAGCACGGACATTCATGGCATCCGAGGTTTCCTCGGATGTCATGTCCTCCCCTCCCCAATCGCCCCTTGAAATAAATATTGTCACCATGAAAAATACTACGCTACTTTTCAAAAAAAAAGCAACATCGGCGATTGCGTAGCACTGCCTACGGCAGATCGCGCAGCCTCCACGGAGCTTGCGATCGCGCTGTTTAAATTAATTCATTATGGTTTAGAAGGAATAGTAATTGGAGGAGGAACGTTACTAGGATTTGGGTTAAGGTTATTTTTGTCTGTCGGAGATGAGACTGACTTGGGTGCGGTTTGACTGGGAGTAGGAATACTGCTATTAGTTGAAGATGGTGTTTGAGTTGGTATTTGACTGGAATTTGGATTAGAAGTATTGTTATTAGGGGATGATGGTGTATTGGGCAAAGTTTGGCTGGGGTTGACTTGCGGTTTTGGTTCGGGTTTGCGGATAGCAGGCGGTGGAATTAAAGAGAAAGCAAAAGCAAATGCAGCTAACCCAGCAATACCGACTGCGGCGGGAGTGGCTCTCTGTACGAAAGGTTCTTCAGCTTGACGGTGGCGTTTGCTAAGAGGTCGTAAATTTAGAGCTAAATCTGGAAGAGTACGAGAGTCAGCAAAAAATTGATCGATCGCTTCCATTAAGTCGAATAGCTGCACCGTAGTTAAATCGACTTCTACTTGTTGGCTTGGCGTTTGTGTTGAATTTTCGCTACTCGATTCGGGTAGTAAAGTTAGACGGTGACGATTGATATCGCCCATTTTGGCAATATGGACGAGATTTGAATTATCTTTAGATGGTTGGGGATGGTGCAGTCCGCTTAAAAATTCTTGAGCGTATACACTGACAGATTTTACCAAGCTTTCAAAAAAAACCCTACCGCCACTTAAAACTTTATTAGAACCGAGAAAATGACATTCTGCATTGACTAAAATTGACATCAATCCAGTTGTCGAGTTGCTATCGACCGAATTGTCGCTCAAACCTTCTAAAATCAAAGTGCAGTTGGGTAAACTATATTGTCGCTTAATCGTCATGCCACTTCTCCATCAAACAAGCTAATCCAAAGGCGTTCAACTCCTTTAGTTCCCGTACAAAATAACAATTTACTTAAAAGCGACAACGCTAAATCGTTTAATTGTTTTTCCGAGGAAAGATAGACCGCTACTTTAGCACGACGAGGATTCATTCGACTACGAAAATGTGCTTGAAAACGCTCCAAATATTCTGAGAGGCGAAAATGATTTTCGATCGGCAGTCCTTTTTCAAGCATTTGTTGTTCGGCAATTAGCAATTGTCGAATTAAGACCATCAATTTTTTGGCTCGATCGCCGACAATGGCTACTAATGCCTTCGCTTCATCTTTGCTTAGCACATTGCGTCGATAAGAACGTCGCCAGGGATTAGTCGATCGCAAACGCCACAGAGAAACTCTATTTTTAACAATTTTTTGCAATCCTAATTCTTGAGCTGCTGCTAACATATATTCCGATCCGCCAAGTTCTAAAGCTTCTAGCGCCAACAATAGCAAATCGATTTGTTGCGGAATGCGAGGCGAACAAAATTGCGCCGATAAATCGACATCGGGTAGAGCTTCTAACATAACAGAATTTGATGGTTCGGGATATCTCGGATCGGTTAATATACTCGCGGATTGGCTCATCTTATAAAAAGATTCGTATATACTACTATTTTCTTTCTTATTCTGGTCTAGAGTAACAAATTACTCTGGTGCAATAATGCCATAGGATACCTATTCATACCGCAATTATTGACTTTTTTTATGGATCTAAAATCTCTTATTCGCGATATTCCCGACTTTCCCAAGCCAGGAATTGTTTTTCGAGATATTACAACTCTACTCAGAGACGCAGAAGGCTTACGCTACACCATCGATACCATGGTACAAAAATGTAATGATGCTGATTTGCAGCCAGATTACATTGTTGGTATGGAATCTCGTGGTTTTATTTTTGCCTCGCCTCTAGCTTATCAACTGCAAGCTGGTTTTATTCCCGTTCGCAAAAGGGGAAAGCTACCCGCAGCAGTGCATTCAATCGAATATGAATTAGAATACGGCACAGATACTCTAGAAATGCATCAAGATGCCCTCAAAAATGGTTCTAAGGTTTTGATCGTAGACGATTTAATTGCCACTGGAGGCACGGCTAAAGCCACCGCAGAATTAATCGAAAAGATTGGTTCTCAGGTTTTAGGGTTTGGTTTTATAATCGAACTAAAAGATTTAGACGGTCGTCAAAAGCTTCCCGATTTACCCATAATTAGTTTGATCGAGTATTAAGCTTTAATAAGTAGTAAAATTCTTATTTATAATCGATCGAAACAGAAAAAACTAAGGCGATTGTTTGATTATTTGAATGTAGGAGACGGTTTGTTGATAGCTTTCTTGATTGCCGCGATCGGAAAAAATTTGGGCTGCTGCATTTAAATCTTTCAACCCGCCTAATTTATCACCCAGGCGATAGCGCACGAATCCTCGATTGCCATAGGCTTCAGCAAAATCTGGTTCGAGTTTAATTGCCTGGTTGTAGTCGGCGATCGCGCCGGCTAAATCATTTCGTTCGCTACGAGCTAAACCTCGATTGTAGTAAGCATCGACAAAGTTAGGATCGATTTGCAAAGCCTGGGTAAAATCGGCAAGCGCGCCTTGAGTATTTCCCTGCATCGCCATAACATTACCTCTTCGATTGTATGCGTCGGCATGTAGGGGATCGATTTGCAGGGCTTGGTTAAAATCGGCAAGCGCGCCTTGAATGTCTTCCAAGCCAATTCTAGCTAGTCCTCGATTGCAGTAAGCATCGATCGCTTGGGGATCGATCGAGATAACGCGATCGAAATCGGAAATTGCTCCTTGATAATCGCCTCGTTCGGTTTTGGCAATACCTCGATCGTACAGTGCTTGAATTCTTTGCTGTTTGGTTTGTGCGTCTGATGCAGAAATTTTGGTGGCAGCTAAAGAAGGAGTTGTCAATTCCAAAACTAGCCCGATCGTACCAAGGGGTATCGTCAAGATAGCTGTAGTCATCGCCACACTCATGGTTGCGGCTAAATTGTGAATAGTTTTCATGGCTTGTAGCCTGCTTCTGTGAAAGGAGAAAAGAAGTATCGAAGAAAACTTTTTTCTATTACTATTTTAGAAGTCTATTCACCAAAATTTTAACTAAAAATCTAGTGCAAATACTTGATGTGGTTAGTAATTTACTAGATAAATAATTTTTAATTATCCTAAGAGGATGGTAGTGCTATGCTCCTAGTTTTTAAAATTAATATTACATAAAATCAGACCGAGCAAACGTATTTAATTTTGGGAAGGAGACAAACTAATAATCCCCCGCTTGTCTTCTTCCTCCCCATTGTGGGGCTAAAATTAAATTTTATTTAAAAAGTTATTTTTGCTTTTATTTATTTATTGTTAAGCTCGTCTATCGATCTCAAACTTATTTGCCTAAACATTCGATCGCATTCACAAATAAGTTTGAGATTCTAAGGTTTTAATCAGTAAGTTTAGTGATGGTGGTGATGGTGATGATGGTGAGTCGATACTGGAGATTCATTTACTTTTACTGCTGTTTCTGAAAGTAAAGCTTCAATTTGAGAATTTGCCCATAAAGCTGCCATGGCTAAAAATTCTGGGCGATCGTTAACGCAAGGCATCTGTACGAATTGAACGCCTTTGCTGCGATGCTCTAAATGATGAATGATATGATGTACGTCGAGCAGAGTTTCGTGATTTTCTGTAGCAAAACCGATCGGCATCATTACGATCGCTTTAGCTCCCAAATCGATTAAGTTTTTCGCTGCTAATTCAACATTGGGTTGCGTCCATTCAATCAACGGGGTATCGTGATTGAGCCAGCCGATCGAAATTAAGGGATATTTATTGATTAATTCTTCTCGAACTAAGTCATATAATTTTTGACTTTCGTCGATACCAGAAGTAAATCCCTTAGCTTTGTGAGGACAACCGTGATTCATTAACACGATGCCAATTTGCGAAGGTAAACAAGTTTGCGCCAAATTTTGAGCGATTTCTTCTTCAACCATTCGGGCTAGTAATTGAATATATTCAGCGCGATCGAAGAAAGAAGGTATATAGCGCGTACCTTGCAACCAATGTTCTTCTTCTGTAGTTAAATTGGTTAAAGCTTTGTTGACTTGTTCGACAGCAATACCGCTAGTAAAGATCGAATCGACTACCAACAAGGGATATATGAGTAATTTGCTAAATCCTTCTGCTTTTATTTGTGTTAAAACTTGTTCGGGAAGATAAGGCGCACAAAAGTTAAATGCTTTAAAAACTTTAACGCGATCGCCCCAAGTTTTTTGTAATTCTCCTTCGATTCCTGCTCTCTGTTGCTCGAAAATTTGATTGTGAGGCGAAATAAAATTACCGTGTTGGTGACTCCATTCGTGCAAGTCAAACATCGCCAAAAGTTTGGCTAAAGGGGGATAAATCCAAGTGGGTACTGGGGCAAACTTGGCAGTGAGGAGATTTAAAGCTTGTTCGTTATAGTTAGCAAAATCTTCGTAACTTTCAACTTCACCATATCCCATTAGTAAAATAGCAACGCGATCGTTGTTTTTTACTTCTGGGGATAGATGTTGTTCTTTGTCAGAGGCAATTACCATTAGCGCTCCTAGAGACTTTAAGGTTAGGCATGTCAGTATGCTTTACTTTTGTCATTATAAACAGATACCCCCCAGGGGGAGGGTATAAGCCCTAAATATTTTAAGAAAGAGTAGGGGATAACGGATAGGGGGTGTGGGGAGGTTGGGGAGTGTGGTTCGGGTGGGAAGTGTGGGAGGTTGGGGAGTGTGGTTCGGGTGGGAAGTGTGGGAGGTTGGGGAGTGTGGTTCGGGTGAGGAGTGTCGAGAAAAGTAGCAAGTAGCAAGTAAAAAACGGCTGTTACCTTCTGGAGGCGCGGATACGTCCGTTACCGAGGCGGCAAAATCTGAGGTTTCCGTACTATTTGTCTTGCCGCCGTTCCGAATTGCATTGCGCCGTCCCTCTGCCCTCTGCGAGAATGCCCTCTGCGAGAATGCCCCTTGAACGATGAACAATGAACAATGAACAATGAACAATGAACAAATTAATTATTAATAAAAAAAATTAAAAAATATTTTGTTTGTTTGAACTATTTTAAGTAGATGAAAAATCGCTTTAAGTTGTTCTTAGAATTAAGGCAATTAATATTTTATCTCAATCGAGAGTTGGGAGAGCGATATTTATGAAAAGCATGATTTGGCATCCTGAAGAAAAAGATAGCAAAGTCAATCAGTATTTACAACAATCTAATCATGCACCATACGAACTAATTTTTGCATGGATCTTGGGATTGGTTAGTGTGTTTACATTTATGGTTTTGCTAGGTGTTTTTTAGAAAGTTTTTTCTATAACCAATTACCTACTAATACATAAGAAGACCAATAAAAAGGGTGTTTGTACCAAGGATCTTTGAGTAAAGCAATTTGCGCTTGACGAAGTGCCTCAGCTTTGGTGGTATGTTTTTTGGTAATTTGTTCGTAAAAATGATTCATTAGTTCGGCAGTAGCGCGATCGTTAACCGACCATAAAGTCGCGACAGTACTTCTCGCTCCTGCTTTAACTGCCGTTCCTGCCAATCCCAAAGCCGCTTTTTTATCGCCGCTAGCCGTTTCGCAAGCACTGAGAACGAGTAATTCGATCGCCGTATGGTTTGAGTTAACTCGTCCTTGAAGAATGCGATCGAGTTCGGTAATATCAATGCGCTGATTCCAGGCTAATAGAAAAGTATCTGCTAAAGTCGAGCTAAATTGCCCGTGAGTGGCAATATGCACGATCGGAAAATCAGAATACTCGATGCGATCGCCCAAAGCGTCGCTGGTAAAATCGCGATCGAGTAAGACAGTACTGGAGAGTTTATTTTCAATTGCTTTCAACTCATCGTTAACATGAGTTAAAGCAGGAAAACCGTCTTTTGCTTGAGTCAATCCCGCCGCCAAAATTTTTAGTTCTATATTTTGGAGGGGATGGGGAGAGATTAGTTGAAAGCCAGGATTTAAGACGATACCGTACTGCTCGATTAGATATTGCTTGCCATCGTACAAGGCTGACATGGGAACGTTACGCAAAGAGCCATCTAAAACAAACACTAGCGTCTTTATTTGATGTTCCTGCAAATCTTTAAGCGCAGGAGCGATCGACATATTGTAGAGTTTTTGAGCGGGTTCGTAAAAAAATCTTTGACTGCGAATCACTAAACTGCGCTTGAATTCTTCGATCGTTTTTTCTAATTCTGTAGCAGAGATAAAAGTTGTATAGTGGCGTAGCGGTTGATTGGGCAAACTGAGAATTACTTCCAAGCGATCGCGCAAAATAATTGGGTAAATTGCCGCCGCCCCTTTGTCTACTTCATCGAGTTTGACCGATCGCACATTCAAACAAGCTTCGCGAAAAAAGTTGTTTAATTCTGCTAATTGCAAAGATTCGATCGTCTCTCTAGCTTTGACTAAATTTTCTTGGCTTATTTCTCCTCGAGCATTCGATCGCAATAAGAGACTGACTAATTCTCGGTAAACGGGTTCGACACTTTCTTGAAAAGAAAACTGAAGATTGCGATCGATCGCGACTAAATCCTTACTGAGAGATTTTAACAAATTAACGGCTTCGGTATAAGCAGCAATTGCTAGTTCAGAATTATTTTGAGCTTGCCAAATTCTGCCTAACTGCCATTCCCAAAGATAAGCAATTTCGGGTGCGTTAATGGTTTGAGCGAGAAAAAGTGCTTGTTCGGTTAATTGTTGTGCCTTTTCCCATTGTCGATCCCGTTCGTAAATTTCTGCCAAACAACCTGTAGCATAAGCTTCAGCTCTTTTATCTTCGATATTTTGTGCCTCTTCGATCGCGTCAGTTAAAATAGCTGCGATTTCTTGGGAATTAGGCAAACGATTGACAATCTCTGGTTCTTTTTCTCCTTTTTGTTTGAGTAAAATAAGATTGCGACCCAAATATATTTTGTTATAAATATTGGCGCGATCGGCTGGTGTTTGTCTGAGGTTATTGGCGATGTCTTGCCAAATCGTCAAGACATCTTCTAGGCGATCGAGTTCTACAGCCAAACTTAATTTTGCTAGTTGAATGCGATCGACAATAGAACCAAACGCTTGCAAATTATGGCAAACCTGCAAGGCTTGCTGATAGTAATCCAAAGCCGCTTGGCTATTTTTCCTCGATCGTGCTAAATTGCCCAATTCTAAAAGAGTTTCCGCTCGTTCTAAGGGCAATTGATTGGCGCTATTTAGACTTTTGTTTAAAATTGATTCCGCTTTTTCTAAGTCGCCTACCTTAGCTAAAATATGTCCAAAAGTTCGCATTCCCGCCACTTTTAAAACAGTATTTGGCTGTTGTTCGAGCGAAGCACCAATGCGATCGAAAATTTGCAAAGCACGACGATACATTCCCAAAGACTGCCAAGCATTAACTTGATTGATTTGACTGCGGATTACTCCTAAATCGTCTTTGACTTGTTTGTAAGCTTGTTCGGCATGTTGCCAACTATCGAGGGCTTGTTGGGATTTACCCAAAGCTAGCTGCAATATTCCTTGATTGTTAAAAGTTTGGGCTAATAATCTGGCGCGATCGCCTTGACTATTTTTGTCTGGGAAAGATTCTAAAATACTGAAACTTTCTTTAATGGCATTTTCTGCTTCGTGCCATTTTCCCAATTGTTGATAAGCAAGAGCGAGATTGCTCGAAATTCTAACTTGAGCGAATTTATCACCTCGTTCGCGAAAACCTTGTAATGCTTGCATCCAAGCAGCGATCGACTCATCGATACGACCGATTTTGTAAGCATCTTTGCCTTGTTTTTCCGTGGCGATCGCATCGTTTACTTCAGATAAAACCGAAGAAGGAAGAGTTTGAGCAACAGTTGGCAGTACTGCAATTTTAGTAAAGAATATGCTTGTAGCCAGAGTAGTGAAAGTTAGACATAACAATGTCAAAATACGTTGGCGGTTCATTAATTTTGGTCGCTCGTTCGAAATTCATCGCTCGATTCTGCTCGATCGCCATTGCTGTTAGACAATTATAAGTTATCTAAAGTTACAAGCTAAACTGTTCGAACTAAAATTGCGATCGCTGACAATAGGATTATTCCCAACCAAGACAATCTTGCCATCAGTATTTTTAAACCATCTTTGCGCTTCTACAATTGGGTGGGTTGTAGGGGAGGCGACGAAATTTGTAGCTTGCTTATTTGAAGAAGTGGTTTCCTTGGGATGCAAAAGTCCGTCCTGCCCTAGTAAATTCAACTCGGTAGTGCCAAAATCCCCTAAATCTTCTTGCACCGTACTAAATTCAAGACCCCAATCCGGATCGAGAGGCAAACCACCCCTACCGATAAGAGTG
Source organism: Xenococcaceae cyanobacterium (assembly GCA_051657945.1). Lineage (GTDB taxonomy): Bacteria > Cyanobacteriota > Cyanobacteriia > Cyanobacteriales > Xenococcaceae > CAZJTL01. Next base: position 17,352 of record JBOFLQ010000212.1, read on the forward strand.
AATCTATTCTCAGCAAAATCTTCACCGCTGCAACTATTTCCAATCGATCCTCGAACGTCTATTATAGTCTCAGGTAATTCGGTTATAGCTTGATTGGAGTCGATTCCCGGTCGTTCGATCTGTACGATACCATCTACACCCACTTCCGACGCAGCCGTAACTTTACTGTCTGAGGATTGAAACAGTCCTTGTGTTTCAATTTGAATGACTCCTCCTTTCCCTTGCACAGCTTCAGCCGCAATTCTGCTACTATCTAATAAAGTTAAGGTATCGGCATCAATAAGTAGATTGCCGCCATTACCTCGATTGCCTGCACTAGTAGTAATTTGAGCGCGATTTTGCAACACTAAAATATCGACATTCTCTAATTTTATATTGCCACCCTTGCCCGATCGCGTCGCTGCATTTAAGATCGCGTCATTTTCCAGCAACACCGAACTAGCATCGATAGTTAAATTTCCTCCTTTGCCCGTTCCAAAATTGCTCACTGTCATTTCCGCACCATCTCGAACGGTTAATTGTTCGGTGTCGATCTTTAAGTTACCGCTATTTTTGGTAGGTTGTATTTGAGAATTTCTCTCTCCAGCAGAAGCCGATAAACCACTATATACGATGTTTCGATCGGCTAACTGTTGAAAGCCAGATAACTCAACCGACTCAGCAGCATTAATATTAATACTGCCACCTTTACCAAGTCCAGCAGGAGTAGAAGCAGCTATCTGTCCACCATCAGCGATCGTCAAATATTTGGTGTTAATGTTTAACTCTCCGCCTTTACCTTTTCCATTAGTAGAAGTAGTTAGTAAACTTTGAGTTTGTGAATCAGTTCCAATCACTTCAACTGATTCAGAAGCATTAATAGTTATATTACCTGCATTTCCTTTACTGTTAGTACCAGAAGAAACGACTCCTCCATCGCTAATGGTAAAATGCTCGGCTTCAATGTTTATATCTCCTCCATCACCTCTAACAAACGTATCGCTATCTATTCCAACTTGACTGAAGATACTACTGCCGCTTAATTCCACAGAATCTGTCGCAAATAGAGTGATATTTCCCGTACCTTTTTTTGCTAAGGTAAAATTAACTAAGCTTGAAGTATTAGTAAGTGTAATATTTTTACCTTTTATTTTGATGATGCCACCAGCACCACTAACATCAACAAAAGAAGCATTCAATAATTGAATATCTCGAAAATTTTCTACACCTTCATAACCAAATTCCCAACCTTTTTCTGTTGGCAATAAACTAACGAAACTATTAACATCAACACTTCCTAATTCAATTCTTCCTCCCAAAGTAGTTAAATTACCACTTTCAAATGTTACATCACCACCAACTAATGCGATGGTTCGATCGTTCGCTACTTCTAAACCTACAGGAATACCGACAAAATTAGTTTTTCCATCTGGACTTGCAACCGATCGATTGACGATACTGCCAACAGAGTTGCCGAATTGTAAACCTACAGGAATACTGACAGTAAGTAGCGGTGTTTGCGTGTAGGTAGCACTAAATTGAGTACCATCAGCAAATTTAATACTGTTTGCTGTAGTAGCAAGAAATGAACCACCAATATCTAACTGTGCGTTAGCACCAAAAACAATTCCATTGGGATTAATTAAAAAAAGATTGGCACTATCATTAGTCTTAAGAATGCCATCTATATTAGATATAGATTGTCCCGTGACTCGACTAATTATATTGCTAATATCTGAAGAATTTTGAAAATATGCAGTGCTGCCATTAGGAACTGAAAACTCAGCAAAACTATGAAATAAATTATCGCCTTTTCTACTGCCGCCAATTATTTCAATCGTATCGCCAGAATCAATGACTTCTGTTGGTATCGTTCGATCGACCGAAATCTGTGCTATTACTGGTTGCATGACACTCAGACAGCAAAAAGGACATAAATAAAATATCCAAAGTTTTTGCTTCGGCATTTTCATAGAATGACACTGCCTAATTTAGGCATGAAAAAAGACTAGGATTAGTTGACAATTCTTTTTGCAACAAGGTAATCCTAGCCTAAGATATTTTAAATGTCTCTAATTGTCTTTTATAAAATAACTATTTCAAATCATCGACTTAATTATTAATGATAATTATTTAGTTGTTTTGAAAATCTTCGCTCGCTGCTTTGTGGAGATTTGCAGTTATTAATTTTATTGTCAAACTATTATTCGTATCGATTCGCTTGTAAAGTTAATTAATTGAAAATTCACTGTTTAAACAAAATAAGAAATTATTTTTTAATAAAACATTTGCGTCCCAAACCTGGAATTAAAACACAAAAATTAGTATTGGTTGCTTGTTGTAGAGAGCTATGTTGTTGAGATTGGTTGTTTAATTCAAAAGATTCGGCTTTGACAGAAGTAGAAAATACGGTGGTTAGAACAAGAGTAAAACCGATAGCGAGAGAATTTCTTCTGTTTAACATAATCTTCAAAGGGTTGTTTAAATTCACTGATAATATAAATATAATTTTTGTAAAGCTTTGTTAAAGTGAGTTAACTCACAACCCATCTGCGATCGTCATCAAGAAAGGCAGAGGGCAGAGGGCAGAAGGCAGAAGGCAGAAGGCAGAAGGAATACTGCACCAAATCGCTTTCTTCAACAAAATCTTTAAAAGCTTTGTCAAATCGACAATGTAAAACTGGCGATCGAAAAAAATAGAGTTATGGGCGATCGTTTTTAACTACAGCAACGAGTATTTAATAGCAAATAATATAAAAGATCGTTCAAAGGAAAAGGTCGCTATTCCCTATTCCCAAGGCACGATCGGCTGAGGAAACCTCAGATTATTAGTGCCGTTATGCCCTCTGCCCTCTGCCCTCTGCCCTCTGCCCTATGACGATGGCAAACCGACTGACTTACCAGCTTTCCACAGTACGCCTGAAACGATGTTGGTAATTACATGAGCGACGATCGGAACTAGCAAATTGCCTGTCGTTAAAGCACTGTAACCCAATACAAAACCGACAACAGTCGCCCAAAATACATAAGGCCATTGCTGCATACCGCTTAGATGCAATACTCCAAACAAAATACTGGAGACAATCACGGCAGTTAAATTTAAACCGAAAGCTGGTAACATTACGCCGCGAAACAAAAGTTCTTCGCTCAATCCTGGCAATAATCCCAACCAAATCAAATCTGGCCATACCAGCGGTTTAATTACCAAATCGAGGTAAATCTCGGCACTACGACGATAAGCTGGCCAAATTCGATAAATAATACTGCTAGCAACGCTAATTCCAGCCGCGATGCCAATTCCCAATAAAAAATCTTTTCCATTCCAAGAAAGCGAAAGAATATCGATCGAGTCGAGTTTTTGCCATACTTTAGCAACAACCAAAAGAATTACTGCTGTTACCCCCATCAATACTAAGATTTGTATTCTGGATAGGGATTCGATTTCAGGATTGTTAGGATTTGTCACGATCGCTATTACTGCCTTAAACAATTTAGAGACGATAAGTTAGGACGCAAAGCATTAGCACTAATACCAGCGCGATCTGCCGCTATAATACCTAACGCCTCTAAATAAGAGTTTACTCGAATTGCTTTAATTCCTAACTGCTCTGGAGGTACTTTCATTTGTGTTTGGTTTTCCTCAACAGCAATAATTTGAGTATTAAAATTGCTTAAGCTTAAAATAGCACTACCGCCGCAAGCAGTTGCAGGAACAACTACAGCATCGACTTGTTCTGACCAAATATCTTGCAATCGCAGCAAATAATTTTGTTTGCTAGTAATAAATTGAGGGGCGCGACTCAACCCAACTAAAACGCAAGGCAAAAAAGTATAGCCGATTTCTTCAGCAGCAGCACGAGGAGAAAGATTGACATCCAGAGGTAAAGTTTCTAAAGCAGGTGCGTGAGCGCAAGGAATACCAAACTGACGCACGATCAGATGGGAAATAACTGCTTCTGCACCAGCTAAAGGATCGACTCCCGAACCGTGTCTGTAGTCTACTAAAGCTAAACTTTCGGGATCGTCAGGGAAACGGGCGACAACGGCGATCGCTTCGGCTTTGGCTTGTTTAATTAAAACTTCGGCAGCTCTCAATAAACTATCTGGATTACCAATCGTTCCCCAACTCGCACCAGATGCAGCCGTTTTTAATTCTACTTCCAGAGGTGCATCTGTGAGGACATAATCGGTTAGATTCAGTCCTAGGGTTGCTCTAGTTGCATCGGCTGCTTGTAAGTGTCTCAGGCGCAATTCTGGCTCGATCGCGCGATCGAACACGATACCTATGCGATTTTGATGGACTGGTTGCAATCCCCATTCGGATTTAGCAAATTTATCCAGTCCGTAACCTTCGACGTAAAGAGCATTGGGCAAATTCCAATAAAGTTGAGCGCCGTTGAGGACGTTGGGATGGGTAATCAAGCGATCGCATACCGACGCGATCGCCCTTGCTACTGGTAAAGCATCGCCAGCATAACCGCCGATCGACGCACCGACACCAGTAGGAACGATTAAGACAACAGTGTAGGGAGGTTGGAGAGAAGTCAAAAGTTAAAAGTTAAAAGTCACTCATTCAAAAGTTAAAAGTCAAGGTAGAGACGCGACCGGTCGCGTCTCTACT